>JAAZON010000246.1 GCA_012797725.1 SAR324 cluster bacterium
AAAGAATTAATACTGGAACACGAATATTCATATTTGCACCATTTGGGAATAAAGAATTATCTGCTACTAATTCTATATCCTTCCCATACAAGCGCAATAGTAAGTAGATTGCCTGCAACCGTTCACACTCGAACAAATTTGCTTCCACATTAGGCGCGCGATTTTAGCGCTCGAAAGGACTAAAGCCGTTTACGCTCGCCAGGAGATTTAAGTGATTTAGCACTTTGAAGCACTATGAGCATCAAAAGATTACTTCGAATATCCTCGCTCATTGTCTCATAGTCCCCTTGAAATCTGCATTCTTCAAAGTAGTTTTGGGCTTTTCGCTCGCAAGACCTGGAATTGTGAGCCTTCAGACAACTAAGAACCGCTGTTTTCACGAAAGCCTTCGAAGATGCGTAGTCGTTACAATCTTTGTTTAAGAAAGCAAAGTGCTCTTGCGCGTGAACTGGGATGGAAACTGTACAAAGAAAAAGAAGAAGCAGAAGAATGCCCGCCAAATCAAGAAGGAATCCGCGTGTGCGTCTCATAGCCTCCTCCGTTCAAGAAACAAAGTTTGCCTGAAAACAAAGTACGGGTTCTTAATACGTCTAAGTATAACCTTTTCTTAAGGAAAGGCCGCTCTAAAAATCAGATTCAATGTGCCCAAAGTTCTAAGATGCTGAATTAACATCAAAAGTACTTAGAAAGGTCATTCATTTGCATTACTACTCAAGCATGCCTCGATTCGATCCAGTGCCTTACGAGCTTGAGACTGGAAGGTCGTATATTTGGTACTAAGAACTTCCACATAAGCTTCATCTTGCTTGATTTTTTCCATACCAAAGAGTTTTGGATATTCACTTGTCAGCCTTTTCATAGGGAGAACCCCGCTTTCAACATCATCAATGTCTTTTAAACTAAGCTTTGCTGGTGGGAATGTTTTATTAAAACTCTCAATAAATGCCATCACCTCAGCATCGAGTATTTCATGCTCATCAGGATTTCCCTCAAAAGGTATGTATTCGGTTCCAAGTACGCTTACGCCATTCCTTGGAACCACGAAATAAAGACGCCTGTCACCGTGAAATCCTATTGCGTAATGATCATCGAGGCTCCGCTTCAAGATCACGTTAAAAGCTTTACACCACTTAGAAGACGGGAAAAGCTCATTCCTCCATTTCCCTTTAAGCCATGGGCCTAATGTATTTATTACTGCACGACTTCTCCAGACATGCCTTTCCTTATCGATAAAGCCTTCAACATCAAAGAAGTCTCCACAGGGATTGACACCTTGCACAGTGCAGTTTTCGATCAATTTTGCAGCAGCTTGAGAGTCCTCTATTTCCTTCAAAAGCGCCTCTGCAAAAGCCAAAGGACAGGGCATTATAGCATCTGTCCAATATAGCACTCCATGAGGTGCCTGCCCTTTTAAGATCGGAATTTCTTTTTCAACGAAGGAGTAATCTTTATAGCCCACCTCTACAGGAAGGCCACAAACTAAACGAACAATGCTCTTATAAAATAAACCAGCTGCCATTATTGGGAATCGGCTCTTAAGACCAAAAGCCTTTAGCGGCATGATGCTTGGCAAAGGCTGGACGAAGTCTGGATACTTTCTAAGAAGCTCTTGTTGATCGCGGCAAGATTCTACAACTCGAGGAATATCTAAGTTTTGCAGATAGCGAAAACCCCCATGAATAATTCGAAGAGAATTATTAGAAGTCGCTTGAGCGCAATTTCCTTTTTCA
>JAAZON010000247.1 GCA_012797725.1 SAR324 cluster bacterium
CTGAGATTCCAAATGGAATAATACTAACACTTAAGTTCTCTTAATTTGTATTGGATCATACAAAAGGCTCCGATTAGTTAATTAAATGTTAAGGAGGGTCTGGTTATTATGCGAGCCATCATGGATACCAAGAAGACAAGGAACAAACCGAGCACCATATAGAGTAAGGATGAAATATTAGCGGCGAGATCTCCTAGGAAGACTAGCTGATTCAGGGCCTTTAGCTTCATACTTGCAATAGCCAAAGGATTTAGTAGCCCAACAAAAGAGGCATCTATTATTAGTTCCCCACCATTTTGAGAAACAGGGAAGAAAAGATTCTGAACAATGGACTGAGGCAAGATCCATAGGAGAAAATCCACAATTAAACCAAGTAAAAACATCCATTTTACATATTTGGTTACTACGGAGAAGATTCTCACAAGAAATACCAAAGCTAAAAGTACTAATGGTTGAAAAGAGAGATGTGAGAGTCCAAAATAGGCAATACCGGAGAGCCCAAGAGCTGCTGAGCCGAAAAACATCACACAGGCAAGGCCAAGAAAATATAGAAATAAATTGGCGAGTTTCTTCTTTTGTATGGCTAGGAAAAGCTCCAACCCTAAACCGTAAAAAAGCAAGAGTCCTCCAATTAGGCCGCATGAAAATATTAGGTTCGTTTGATAAATGAGACCCAAGTAATCCCTTAACTCACCCAGCCAATTTGCTTGTTTCATCCATGATTGAAATTGAAGCGCAAACGGCCAGGGGATGAGGGAGTGAAGAATATTTCCAAAAACTGTGGATAGACTATCCAAGAGAGAAAGCTGTATGTCAGTTCCCACTGGTGAAATCGCCGCGTAATCGGCGACAGTGGCATTAGCAGAGAAAGTGCCTTTGAGGCCATAAGTTGCGATAGACCATCCGAACCAACTTGCAAGAATTAAGAAAGAAAAAATGCAGGCTGGGAGAAGTGACCTCAAAAAAGAAAATTTATTCTTGAACAACAAGAGAAAAACAAGAATACAAGCAGTGGCAAGATATATGGCTGCAGAATAATGAGCTACTACACCCAAAGAAAGGCTTCCAAAACCCAGGAGATAGCGAGTGCCATTCTTGATGTCTTTGTTCAAGAGAAAGCTTAAGCCTTCAAGGACAAGAAAGGCGGAAAAGAGCTTTGTCCAGGTATAAGAAACATTGTGAAACACAAAAGGGTTAAGTGCAAAAACGGCCAGTAGAACAATTGAAAAGAATCTGAAATTTGCACAATATAAGCGAAGTATGGCCAGGCATCCAAGAAAAGCCATGGAGTTCAAAAAGACAGAAGTTATTTGAAATACCCAAAAATCATTACCAAATAATTTCATGAAAAATGAACAGATCAAATTCATCATTGGCGGTCTTGCTGGTAATGAGTAGGCATCAAAAAATTTTGTCTCTAAAGGCAAGTGCTCAGAGAAGAAAAGGGAACGATGATAATGCTCAAACCAATCACCCCACCAATTTGCCATGGAATAATGCCTTAGAAGTAGCAACCAGAGGAAGTTCCAGAGGAAAAATAGCCCAAAGATACAAATTTGAGTTTTAACAGCTTCGGCCTTTAACATAATGAGAAGAGGGCGGAAATTTAAAGCCCCCAACAATATGAATAGTCCGGTTAAAGTCCAAAAGAAAGGAAGTGGAGCAGCTAAGATATAAAGGGCAAAGGAAGAGAGATAGAGTATAAGTAACGAAATTACGACTGTAACATGAAATTTGAGACTTTCATCAGAACTTAATCCGCGAGCGATAGAGAAGCCTGGGATTACGGCAAAAATCGACAGAGAAAAGAGAATCAAGATAATTTTGCAAAAAACCATATAATGAGCTTTCCAGTAAATAAATCTTTCCGATTGTAAGTTCCAGCACCTCGGCGTATAGAAAAAGTATGAAACCCTTATGGCCTAAAGACAATGCCCAGAATTTGTCGATTCTTGTTTTGATGCTGTTGACCTTATGCACTTACTCTCAATTAGTGTTGCACCCTTTTTTTTGGATCGATGATCTTACTTATATAAGCCGTAACTTGATGGTTAAGCACGGGTTCAACAAGGAGAGCATGGTTTGGGCTTTTTCGACCTTATTTTATGGTAATTGGTGCCCGATAACTTGGATAGTACATATGCTGGATGTGGAGCTTTTTGGGCTTTGGGCACCAGGGCACCACTTAAGCAGCCTCTTTCTCCATTTGCTTAATACCTTCTTGATTTTTATGTTCCTAAATAAGGCTACTTCGTCATTTGGGAAGGCTTTTTGGGTTGCCCTTCTTTTTGCATTGCACCCATTGCATGTTGAAGCTGTTGCTTGGGCTTCAAGTAAAAAAGACCTCTTAAGCGGGTTTTTTGGGAGCTTGTTTCTTATAAGTTATCTCCGTTATACAAGTAATCGATCGAAGCAAAGCTACTTGCTTTGTCTAGTCTTATATCTTCTAGGGCTTGCATCAAAATCTTCTCTTATTCCTTTTGCTTTCATTCTTTTAGTGCTTGATTATTGGCCATTGGGACGTATTAGCTTTGAGGAACTTTCAAATTTCAAAGGGCGTTTTTGGAAATTATTCATTGAGAAAATTCCTTTTCTTATTCTTAGCATCATATTTGCACTATTGACTTCTAGTGCACAAAAACTGGCAGGAGCTCATGATTTGATGCCTAAGCTTAGTGTATGGAAGAGTCTGGGTAACGCTTGTTTCTTTGTTCTTTCATATATACTAAAAACACTCTGGCCTTTTCGTGCTTTGGGTTTTCCCTATCCATATTATAATTTTGATCCTCTGTCATTGGGGTTGTTTGCACTTTTGCTCATCTTAATTCTTCTTTATGTGCTTCGCTTTGGAGTAAAGTATCCATGGCTGTTTGCCGGATTTTTCTTCTTTCTTCTGGGCATTTTCCCTTATCTTCAATTGCAGCAGACGGGACACCAACAAATGGCAGACCGCTGGATGTATTTGCCGGTTCTTGGTTTGTTTATTGCACTAGTATGGAGTTTTGGAAGCATCCTCGAGAAGCACGGAAAATTACTTCATTTAAAATGGGCGACTTTTCTGTTTGCAGGCGTATTGACGGTTTCTTGTTGGATGCAGGTATCTTATTGGAAGACTCCTGAGAGCTTGTTGCGCCACACCATCTCTCTTAGCTCTGGAAACCACATGGCTTACGTTTACCTTTCAAGCGGTCTTGAGATGGAAAACAGAGTCAAGGAGGCACTAGAAGAAGCAAAGAAGGGGTGGTCAATTGCTCCTACATTCAAGACATTTGAAAGAATCATCGGTTCCCTTAATCGCGCTGGTCAGGCAGCAGAATCCATACATTATTTAAGAAACACGGAATATGAAGATCCTGTCTTTACTTTACTTGAAAAAGCACAAATTTACTCTATTTTGGCAAGCTACCCTGATTCAAGAGAAGCTTACAGAAAGTTTTTTGGATCAGACCCATTTGAGGTGTGCATTGAAACCTCGAAAGCAGGCCTCGAGCTTGATAAAGAAAACTCAAGTTTTCAAACTCTTATTGCAGCAGCTCTGATGAAACTAAACAAAGATTCAGAAGCGGAAATAATTTTTAAGAGGGTGCTAGAAGTCCAACCCAAGCGAAGTGAGAATCACGCAAATATTGCAGC
>JAAZON010000248.1 GCA_012797725.1 SAR324 cluster bacterium
AGTATCTGAATCATCATTTTCATCAAGCTTCAAAAACTCTTTAACTCCATTTCGATCAATCTCAACCTTGTCGGGATATATTCCTACAAGTTTTGCCTCTCCAAAAATTAGATCGTTCAAAGAAAAATCTTCCTGAATTTTCTTTTTTTGATCCTCGATTATCGCATACGACTCCTTCACATCATCAGCTATGAAGGTACCTACTAATGTTAATTGTATCTGGGGTGCCAATTTAGGTGTAGCAACATCTTTACCTGGGAGCTTGGGGCTAAGACCACTAAATAAATTCTTCGCCATGGTAACGTCCGTCTCCACTCTTTTTCTCTTCTTCGCTCCATCTTGCGATTTATCTTCTGCAAGACGTGCCAGTTCATTTTTCAATTTCATAGAAGCTGTTTCTGCTTCTATGCGATTTTGAAGAAAATCATAAAGGGTGAAGCTTAAAAGAAGTATACAAGCAATAACAAGACTTATTCTAATTGCAAACACAAGCTGTTGCAGCGGCCCTTGCCGAAGAAATCGGTTTATGAAGACCGGATTGAATCTCAGTTCAACATTTGCAAAATCCATAACCCTTGTTGGCAAAAGTATTACGCGTTATCGCTAATTTATAATATTAATTATGATTCCAACAGCCCTAGGATGATAGAAACTACCCCCCTCAAACTACTCCAATATTATTAAGATTCGATCTGGATGTTTTAGAGATAATACTTTTGCTGATTTATCAGATTTTAATTGGATTTCGCCCTCTGAAGTGACAGAAAGATCTTGAGAGGTAAAACAATCCTTGGAAAAAGGCTCCATACGTAGTTCAGGAATTCTTATAACAAGCTTTCCCAAGACTGGTTTTAAGTTAGCATTCATCTTTTCAATTAGTACCCCGTCTATCTTTCCCTCAAGAAACACAAAAACATTTTGCCGGTAAGAAGATGGGGTCTCACATCGAATTTCTCTGATCCGAGCTTTTTCCTCAATTGCTGCTTCTATCTTGAGTGTTGGAACTAATTGAGGATTCGAGTTTTGTTCACTATTTTCTTCCGAACCTGGGTGTGCTTCTTTCTTGTTTTCATTAGCTTCGGTCTCAGATTTGGCCTCCTCCTTACCCTTCTCATCCTCAGCAAGTTTCCTCGCGGTCACTAGTTTGGGATTAACTAGTGAATTATAGGCTGAGGTTCTGACACCAACGGCATCCAATTTATTTTTCTTTTCATAAAAAGAAATGATTTTCTTCTCGTGTTCAGCTAATTTCTCCAAGACTTCCTTTTGGTTCTCCGCGGCCGCCAGGGTATAGAAGGAATCGGGATATTCTGTCAGTAGTCGCTGATAATATTTCGCTGAATTCTCCAAAGATACCGGATCCCTACCAACCCCCCTATTTGCAAGTTGATAACTTCGGGCTGCTCTAAACAGAGCATAGGGAATTGATCTGGAAATTGGATGGCTCTTTATAAAATCTTCATAGCCTTGCGCGGCAAGTTCATATTCACTCTGTTCAAAACGACAATCAGCTAATTTAATTTCAGCGTATTCTCCATATGGCCCTAAAGGATATCCTGTACGCAAAGCTTCGAAGTGTTCTATAGCCAAAGAATAGAGTTGATTCTGATACAACTCTTGGGCTTTTTTAAAAAGCACAGCCTCTGGGCTATCAAGCGAAACTCCACTTGTGGATTTTTGCTCGGAAATTTCGGTTGGGGTCTGATCTTTTTTGCTTGAACACGCGACAAGAAAAATAATTACAAGAAAAGCAAAGAAACGGCTAAAGGATCTAGGCTTCATATTTCCTGCTCTCTCCACTAATACTCTGATTATCTTTTGCACTGTTTCAGCTTTCTCCCAATCTTGCAACACAAAGGCTCCAGAAATGCAAGTACCTAGTAAAAACCTTTCTATTCGTGTTTTGGCCCAAAAAGCAGTTCCTTAACTAGCCTCAAGAAAGGGAGCTCCTGGTTTAGAAGCCAAGAGCCTTGCCAAGACCTTTTGTCGCTTTATTTAGAAGTTTCTCTGCATTTTCTTTCAATACTTTTTGAGCACCTATACGCATCAGCCCATCCAGATCGGGGGTTACAATAACATCTCTCCCTTTCCCTCTAAGCTCCAAAGGTATTGTCAGGGTTCCATTTGCTGCCAGAACTTTCTTAAGTTCTTTCACGCGTTCTGCTAAACCCCTTGATAGCTCAGCACTCAAAACGATACTTGCTTTGAGGTCCAATTCCGCATCGAAAGATATTCTGCCTTGAGAAGTTAGAGCAAAAAGATCACTTTCAAGCCGGGCATTTTGCAAA
>JAAZON010000249.1 GCA_012797725.1 SAR324 cluster bacterium
AAGAACTCCCTATTGGTACAATAGATATATAAGCCAAGAGCAAAATAAAATAGAAGGCCGCCAAAGAGGTGCCAACAAGAAATATGTTTCGTTGAGACATCTGCAAATTAATCAGAAACCTTTACTGCATTAAAAAAAATAAATTAATTTAATCCAATCGGCAGAGTTTAATGGCCGAAATGGATAAATGCCCCCTGAATCCCCAGTTGCTCCAGGACATAATTCAAAACTTTAACATCATCATAATAACCGGCTGCAAATATGTCTTCCGATATTGCATCATCGTTTAAAATGCAGTATCTGATGGCTCCCACAATTAGACTTTTTTTCTTCTCGTCTGAATCTGGATATGCACTTATTAGAAGCTTACAAACTGAATTTATTTGTTTCTGCAGTTCATGATCCCGCTTCGGATCCTCTGCTAATCGATTAAGCTTTTCGTCCATCTCGACTGAAAGCTTCTCGAAACTTTCATAGGAAATTACCTCACAACCATTTCTGAAAATTGGAATTACAGATTGGGGAAACTTTGGAAGCGGATGTCTGAGTTTTTTGAAGAACCACATAATTCAATTTTATTAACTAATTTCCGAAAACACTGAGATATTAGGAAAGAGTCTCAGAAATGTCCATAGAAACCTCTTAGGCCCCGGCAATTAGATGGTATTTGAATGCAGAAGAGCAAAAACTGTAATGAGTCTTAATTCAAAGCTCCTTCAAGAACAGTAAAGAACTCATTAACATTAACGGGCTTACTGAGAAATCCATCCATCCCTATTTCTAAACAGAGCTCTCTGTGAGAATCTTCAGCATGGCCTGTCATTGCAATAATAGGTGTATGGAGTCTGCGCTCTTTCTCGCACTCTCTTATTCGCTGTGTAGCTACATAGCCGTCCATTACTGGCATCTCGCAATCCATTAGAATAACATCAAAAGCATTATCATCAAGGTGCTTCAAAAAAGCCTCATAAGCCTCCTTTCCATTCCCTGCTACTTCAACACTATGACCACGCTTCTCAAGCATCGCTTTCATCATCCTTTGATTAATTGGGTGATCCTCGACAATCAGAACTCTCCATCTCCCACACCCTAGGTTTGAAATCATAGGACTATCAGTTAACATGGCATCCGACTTTGTTTCTGCTGCGTTTCCCACAACTGGGAATGCAAGTCTAAAATAAAATGTCGAACCTTTTCCGACAGAACTTTCAACTTCCATAGTCCCACCCATCACTTCTATCAGTTTTTTCGAGATGGTCAAACCAAGACCAGTACCACCATATTGACTTCCCGTGGTATCTTCAGCCTGACAAAAAGGTTCAAATATGTAATCGATCTTTTCTGGCGGTATCCCAATTCCAGTGTCACTAACACTAAAACAAAAATTCTGCAGTCCTTCTTTCAACCCGCCCACTTTACACACACGAAGGTCCACCTCCCCACCGGAAGGGGTAAATTTGATTGCATTGCTCATTAAGTTTGCAAGGACTTGACCCAGACGAACCTCATCTCCATATACAGATTCAGGAAGCTTTTCAGATATTTCCAACTTCAGAGAAACTGCTTTCTGAAGGGCTAGCGGCTGCATGAGAGCATGATAGTGCTCTAGTAATCTTTCTAGCGAGAAAGGCTTTTCAACAAGGGGATACTTCTTGGCTTCGATTTTAGAAAAATCAAGAATGTCGTTCACAATAGATACCAAACACTGCCCTGCTTGTTTTACAGTCTCCAAATAGTAGCGCTGCTCATCATCTAAGTTTGTCTCCAAAGCCATATTGGTCATACCAAGAATCCCATTCAAAGGATTGCGAATTTCATGACTCATATTTGCCAGAAATTGACTCTTCTCCTTTGCCAGCTTCTCGGCTGCTTCTTTCGCAGATTTAAGTTCCGTGGATTGTTCCATTAAGCTTGAAGCCTGCTGTTGGATTCTAAGGCGACTCTCCTCTAATGCATCGGCATACTTGCGAAGTGTTTCATGCGCTTGAATTTGTTCAAGAGCCATGTAAATTTGAGCGATTCTGTCTGCGATTGCCGCACAAAAGGACACTTCGTCGTCACTCCAGAACCTTGCCTGCTCAGCTTGCACACACCAAATGAACCCTTTTACCGACATACCACAATGAATCGAGGCAACAATGAAGGCCCCTACTCGTCTATCTTTGATAAAATAGTTAGCTATTTCTTTCGTTATCTGATCTTTTGTCACATCAGATACAGACATGACACGTCTTTCACAAAGTTCCTTGGAGAATCTTGGAAATTTCCCCAACTCCAAGTATTCCCCTTGGGTATGCCATTGATCAAATTGATCAAAACAATCGCAACAACTGATAGATTTCAGTTCATCGTCACTGAACCATACACTTACTCTCGAAACATCAAGAACTTCTGTAGTAATTCTTGTGAGGTGGCGCATGGCAGAGCCAAGATCCTGCCCAGTGAAATCTTGCTTGCTTAAAATTTCCTGCAGAACTTTATGTTGTTTCTCAACTCGCCTGAGTCTTCTGGCTTCTTGTTGTAATATACGTCTTCTTCCCACCGCATCTATATAAAGAGCCCTCATAAGAATGATGGCAAGAAGCGCCATGAGCAGCCACGGAAGTCGATGTATAGCCATTTCCCTTATTGAGTGAACATTTTCAAACGACCGTGTGATGCCTTTATCTAAGTCGACCATCTGACTTTGATAAGACAATTCTCCTTGCTTGGCCGCTATTAATTCTCGAATCTCTCTTTGCCAATGCTTCCCACTTTGGTCTGAAGCAAGCAGACCGGCGATGGTAATCGCGATGAAAATAAAGGCAACTTCCAAGCCGTGTCTCGAGAATAGTGGGAAATTCGACATATCTTTAAAAGAAGCTACCCGAAGACAACACCATAATGACAGGAACAATGCCCCACCAAGAATTACAGCACTTAAATAAATAAATGAGGAAGCAACATTATAATCAGAAATCCAGTTCAAAGGGACAATAGGAGCAGGGCCGAGAATTTGAGACCATACCGCTGATAGGCCATAGCAAAAAAGCGTCACTCCAAGCATTTGGTATGCAACTCT
>JAAZON010000250.1 GCA_012797725.1 SAR324 cluster bacterium
CAGAGGATGATCTAGATGTTGATCGTATCAGGCAGAACATTGAAGATCGATCGACTATAATGTTTTCAAGGCTTAAGCTCGCCCAAGTTGTGCTTTCCCTGTATTGTCCTACAACTGAACAAGATGGCGTCGCATCGTCGCCTCTTCTTAGACTCAATACGCTGGGGGATATAGAGTGTTTTAGTTGTCGCATATTAAGCTTTGGCCTTGTAAGTGGTATCCATATCGACAAGACCTTCGCAACGAAAATTGAAACGAGATCAAATATGTGGCCAGAAATAATACCTTCAAACAACTGCCCTAATGAGACTTGGCTTAATTGAGGAGAACCAACATGAATTTTCGGAGTATAAAGTTCATTAGAACAACCATGAGTTATAGTCCGTTGAAATATGAAAAGGGTGTTGCAATTCTTCTTTGGCTCATTTTTATCTCCGTTGGCCTGCTCATCCTTGGTGTATTTGGAAGCCTTGCAATGAATCGACTAATAACCGCCCAACTTCAGACCGCAGCCGATGCTGCTGCATTAGCTGGTGCTGGCGTCCTTGGATCTAGCACAAAATGTGGGACTGGGTATTGCACAGCCACACGCCGTTGGGAAGATGCCAGGGATTTGGCTGTAAACACGCTGAGAGCTTCTGAAGCTTATGGCAGTTTTGATGGATCATCTACTCTTGACATTGAAGATGAGCCTGATTCGGAATCTCCTGTTCCCAAATGGACTTTGCCCAATTCTCAAGAGGCCAAACTCGAAGTGACTATTGAGCGGGGTCGGTGGTTAAACGAGGACGAGGGATTTGAATCATTTGAAGGCCCCTGGCAAAAAGAACACCCTGGAATGCCCAACTTCATGGCCTTTAATGCTGTGAGGGTTTCTATTTCAAGAAAGGCCGTAGATATTCCATTCCTTAGCAAGCTAGCTTCTGGTCTTCTAACGGCAAGAGCCACTTCGACCAGTGTTATTAGTCTGCCAACGCCACTTCCTACCGCGCCAATGGCCATACATGTTTGCGCGCTTCTTAATGACAGCGACGATTATGACCCAAAAGACCTCTGCTTAGCAGATAGACTTTTTACCGCGACTAGTCAGCACTGTCCTGCTGGTACAGCTAATTGTGGGAATATACCTCAGTTTTCCTGGGATCCACTTCCTTTTGACTTTAGATACTGTGAGTACTGGAACTCGTTTTTTAATATTCCAGAAACAAGTTGTCCATCGCCAGCTGTCAATCAAGCTACTGATTCTGAAAATCTCAATGATATGGCATGTTTCTGGGCAAGTCCAAGGTATCAGAAACCTTTTGATAATTACGGGCTAATTGGAATGCCAATGGATAGGCAAGGCCTCCTAACCACACCAACAGAAGAGGAGATTAGATCCGCAATTGAAGGAGTAAGTACAAATGTAAGCATTGGCGGTAAATTTTTTGTTCTAGAGAAGGGTCTAAAAGAAATTGCTAGTGAGGAAACAATTTGGCGCCGTATAATTAATAAGAATAATCCGGCTTTCAATACAATTACGAGTCTTAGTCCCTCCACTGGTGTCGGTAACAAGATTAATATCAATCTGAATTCCTATTTCACCTCCTCATCTAGTAGATCTCAATGCACTCTTGATTCAACCACAACTAAGTATTACCCGAAGCCAAGTCCCACTTTTTGGCCTGGTGAAACTGGAGGTACCTGCAACTCAAGAAGGAGCGGTTGGGGACATTGGAATTATTTTAAAACCAAAGGGAGCGGAGGCAACCTAATAGGGTTCTTTAATCCTGAGGTGGCATATACGGACGCATGGACTGAGTTCAGTAATAATACAGATCTTTACCAAAACCACTTTGGTTCATTACCCATATGGGAAGTATCGTTAGCTGTTATAGCAGATGCCGATGGATCGGCTATGGATTGTAGCGACTTGTCGATTTCCACTACGCCTGTTGGTGTTGGTCCATACGAAATAATTGGTTTCGTGAAGGCATACATTTATGATGCGGACATTGGAAGAGAACCGCCCAAATTTCCCGATAACAGTGTAAAACCTTTCAAAACAGAAAGGGGCGACTGGAAATATAATAGCACTAGTTCTTTTTCTAATATATCGTCATCAGATCCCTCCCACCCCTGGGGCTTTACCAGTCCAGAAGGAACTCCTATCCCTTGCAATTTAATCCGTGCTCGCCTTGCATGCAATCAAGCCATACTTCCCGCTGCTCAAGGAGGTGGAGAAACTGAAATTAGCCCCGTGTTAGTACCGGAG
>JAAZON010000251.1 GCA_012797725.1 SAR324 cluster bacterium
CCATGACGAATCAATTCTTCATCTAAACCGAGGTACTTTAAACCAACTCTAAGAACACGGAAACGCCAATTTGGACCTTGTCCAAATTGATGGCCGTTTGCATACGGGTGGTTTTCATCAACTAGTAGTTGACGAATGCGTTCGAAAAGGTCATTGGATAATTGAAAATGTCCATACCCGCGCGTTTCGCCAATTTTTTGCAATTTGACCAAAGGTGTTCCATTATGATCTATTAATTTCAGCCTATTGTAAAGCGATGAACGGCCTAGAGCTGAAGTAATAGTCACAAGCACTAATTTTGCTGATTTGTTCTGTCCACTGATGATACCTGTCACATCTCCATATTTCTGTGAAAATGCCTGACTTACTTCTGCGGAACCAATTAACGAAGCTACTAGTTTTCCTCCAAGTATTTCATTATAAGGAGGAACAGCACCTACCACATATGCATCCATTAAATGAACGAGCCGTTCACGGCGATCATTCACATCCCAACCAATCCACTGATCACGGCAACCTAAATTAAAAACAGGATCACCTAAGGCAAAGATCCCAATCAATTTGCCATTATACTGATCTCGAACAAGAAACCGCATACGGCGGCCATAACCATGAGATACTGGGACAGACCAAAGTAGGGTCGCCAAGCGAAACAAATTGCCGGTCCAATGGTCACTAAAAACAGGAACAAGCTCAGGTTTTATTCTTTCGGGATTTACTTCGTCTCCATTGGCGAAGTGATTTATTAGGTGGTTCACGTGCCGCCCAATTGCCTGCCATTGATGCTGTGCAACTTCCTGGCGTTGGTGGGCATGGCTAAAGCGAATAATCTCTTTGTCAGGTGCTTCGGCATTTGTTTCTGGAAGATGAAGTGACTCTATATGCGCTAAAATATCCCTGCGTAATTGAGTTATAGCCGGATCCTCAACAAGAACAGGCTCAGCAAATGTACTTGGGTAAAGTTCTTCTGGTGAAATATTCCTACAATCTATAATTGGATCCATTTGATTTAACATTTAGTTATTATACTCAACAGCGACCTGAAGTTTACAAGTTTGAAATCCTAGTAATTACCGTGATTGCAAAAGATACAATTCTGAATATTCAGAAAAAACAGCTAGGGGGGTATACGGAGATCCTTGAAGCTTCGCATCCAAAACAAGAACAGTTTGACCAATTTTTGCGTTGAATAAATGCGGCAATCTTTCCTCCGGCGTCGAAAGTCGGACTGTTGCATTTCTCCAGGCAATTGTTAAGTGCCATCGATGATTATTCAGATCTAAACGTGTAAGCGTTCCAGAAAAGCCAAGGGAGGCACGCTCAATGGCTTGAATATGGGATTTCTCTTCTGATTGCCATGCCCAGAAAGGTTTACACCAAGGACGATATTCGCAAACAGTGCATGTATCACCAGGAATTGCTAATCTAGTTAATGAATGCTCCTTCTGAAGATTTTCGATTATTGTTGTGGATTCCTGTGCAATCTTTATACATAATTCAGGATCAACAGAAACAGAGTAAGCCTTCCCTGCTAAAGGGTAGACAACAAATCCTGAAATCGGCCAATCGCCACGGGTTTCGTGCCACATCAGACTATATAGTTGTATTTGTCGTTGATAACGACCAGGCAAATCGTCTCTCAAGGCAGACTTGAAATCATAAATAACAGTTCCGTCACTTGTATGTTCTACCCGGTCAATCCTTCCTTGAAATAAGCCATCTTTGGATCGTACTGGTACTTCAACTTCCATTGGAACAGAATCCGAAAATATTCTAGGCATTTCGTGAGCAGAATTTTTACCCGGCTCATTTGGATCAGAATGGATAAATGAAGTTGGTGTTAAACCCAATTCAACATACCGTATTGCTTCAAGTAGAATCGCTTCAATTGCCCGATCAACACGAGTTGTGTCTCTCGGCAAGGATTTCTCTCTTGGACGCGCTATGGCATCAATTTCCTGGTGATGTAATTCATTCTCAAATCTTTCACGAGCCTCTTTCACAGCAGTTTCTTGATCGTTTGGAAGCCCTTTTTCATAAAAAGATTGGAGCGTTCTATGAAAAGCAGTCCCGATCCGAGCAGGAAAATCCATTCTGCGCTCGTATCCAGGAGAGGCATCAAAGCAACTGCGTAGAGGACATGAGCGAACAATTTCTACAATGGATGGTCCAAAAGGAGAATTAGGTCGCACGTGGGGCGGCCAGTTTTCGTCTTCAGAAAGAATGTATGAAAAAGACGTAGTGGTCATGGCTGTATCAAATGGTTTAACACCCAAAATGGTCGCCGTTCCAAATCAAAAGTTGAATGAATTGCAGGTCGCAAGCCAGCCGCCGCGACAGCCGCACGTTCTGGAGATGTCGGTTTCTCTTGGAGAGGATGGATTACCCATAGTGCAGTCTTTTGTCCTGTGGTATCTTCAAGAATGACTGGAAAATAGTGACCAGCTATGGTGGACGGCGCTAGGATTTTATACGCAGCGCGCGCATACTCAACAAAGCCAGACGCAGCACGATCCGCTTGTTCCTGGCTCACACTTGGAATTCCTCCTTTTAGTAGATATTTCAACACAGCAGAACCTAAATGCCTATCAAGCATAGGATGAATCATCTGGTTGTTATAATCGTACATGCATTGGTAGCATGCGCCTGGACAATCTGGATTAGAACAGTGCTCACCAAGTTCCAATGCTTTCTCTAAAATAGCCTGAAGATTACTTTCAATTGCTCGAGCATATCCTGCCCCCCCTGGAACATCATCATAGAGAAATACCTCTCCATGGATTCGGTGGGGTGGACGACG
>JAAZON010000252.1 GCA_012797725.1 SAR324 cluster bacterium
CGATGAGCTACCCTTAGATAGAGATTTATTCGTTCATCAAGAGAAAGCTATAAGAAAAATACTTGATAACCGCAGCGTGGTTATTGCGACCGGCACAGGCAGCGGTAAAACTGAGGCATTCCTGATACCAATCTTGAATTATCTCATGCGAGAACAAGAAGCTGGCACGCTCTCAAAACCTGGTGTCAGAGCACTTCTACTTTATCCTATGAACGCATTGGCGAATGATCAAATTAAGCGTTTAAGAAAATTGTTGAAGAACTACCCAAAGATCACCTTTGGCCGCTATGTAGGTGAAACGGAGTACAAAAAAGACAAAGCCAAAGAAGTATTTGCAGTTAATTATCCTGAAGAGCAACCTCCATTACCCAATGAATTATTAAGCCGGGAAGAAATGCAGGAAACCCCTCCTCATATTCTATTAACGAACTATGCCATGCTTGAGTATCTGTTGCTAAGACCAGACGATTCTCCATTGTTTGATGGTCCAACTGGTAAATTCTGGCATTTTATTGTCCTAGATGAAGCACATGTATATGATGGGGCAAATGCCACGGAAATTGCAATGCTACTCCGGAGATTATCCGACCGTATTATCCACTCATAATATGGTCGATTGCAGACTATCGCGACAAGCGCAACTTTAGGAGGAGGAAAAAAAGATTTCCCTTTGATCGCTGAATTTGCCACACACTTATTTAATAATCCTATTGTCTGGGATGACAATAGTCCGGATCTACAAGATGTCATTGAAGCTGAAAGAATACCAATTAATGAACTGGGGGAAATTTGGGGAAAAGGGGATGGAGTCTTTTACAGTGAGGTCAATCATATTTTGGATGAAGTAAAAGCTAATGTCCAAACAAATGGTGTAGGTTATCAAAAAATAATCAATCTCTGTAGAAATTCCAAGATACCTGAAGAAGTAATCAACAATGCAATTGCTGATGCGAATTTAGAACCGGATGATTTAACTGCTAGATTTCTTTTTAATATTTTAAAAGGTGACCAAAATATTCATTTGATACTTTCAACACTTGAAAAGAATATTGGAGAGGAACATCTAGATCTTAACGCTAATCCCTCATTATTAACTGAGATTGCAGAAAAAATATTTGAAAGCGATCAAAACAGTAACCAAAAAACAATAATTGATTTGATTAATCTTTCAGTATTTGCCAGGAAAAATGGTGAGGATTTGCCTTTGCTTCCTGCTAGATATCATCTTTTTGCACGTGCGTTGGAAGGCGCTTTTATTTGTCTAAATGAAGATGCACATAAGGATGAAAATGGCATTGCTTCCAAGAGGCTCTTCCTGAAAAGGCAGAAATATTGCCCCCATTGTGGTAGTCGCGTATTCGAAATTGCAAATTGTACGCGTTGCGGAACCACTTACTTGATTGGTGATGAAAAATCTGGGGTTGAGCTTGATAAATCTGAATTTGAGAACCATCAATTAGATCATAACTTTGACTACCTTACTCAATCCAGCGCGTTGTATGTTGCGGTAGTTGCTGAGCACACCAATTATTATTTACTGGGGAAAGAATATCACGATCCAGATGAGGATGAGATAATTGCGGGA
>JAAZON010000253.1 GCA_012797725.1 SAR324 cluster bacterium
AAAAGCAGAACAACAATTAATAGTACACCAATAGCTGTCGCGCAGAATAAGAACTTAATAATCAAGTCAGTTTTATCTCGCTCAATATACACAGGCATCTTGACCTCAGATTCCACTTTTGAGTTACGGAGAAAAAGTCGAAGATTTTGAAAGGTTGCTCTTCTAGGGGCCTTAACTACGGTGAATTGGGAGGCATCCACTTTTCCCATGACCCAAGGAGAAGCTTGCGGGCTAGTTGAAGACGACTGCACTCTCTGGAATTTGGAACTGGAAAGAGGAGTTCTTGCCGAGTCTTCATCATCCTTTAAAATGGAGCGCCAAACAGAGAATTTGCGTCTTCTTTCCATTGTGCTTGTTCTCTCAAAAAAATCTAAGAGCAAAAACTAGGAACGTTCATGTTTAATTGTTTACTTTGCGCCAATCTTTTAGAGACTCAAATGCCATTGAAAGTTTCATGAAATCATTGTTCTAAAACTGAAACAGCTCCCTCGATGAAGTCAGGTAAGAATTTTATCGGGATCTTAGCTCAGCAAAGGCGGTGAACAAGGAAAAAATTCGATAAGCATTTAATTTAATCGTCAACTCTATTCTGACGTTCTTTCTTGATTTTTGCTCGATATCTTTTTATTTCCAGGCGCTGTTTCTTTTGACTTGAGGGGACGCTAGTTTTCTTTCGCTTTTTTCTTTTCTTTAAAGCTGCGCCCACAAATTCATGAAGGCGTCTGATTGCTGCATCACGATTTCCACCCTGAGTTCTATAGTCTTCTGCCACAAATTCTATCGTGCTTTCATCAATAAGCCTTCCTGCTTTTCGAGCAGCATCTCTTAATGTATTTTTTTGTTGGTCAGTGAGCAATCTTGAGTCTGCAAAATTCCATCGAAGCCTTGCGCGAGTCTTCCTTTTATTACGATTTTGTCCGCCAGGGCCACTTCCCTTATCGAAAGTACAATCTAAGTCGAGATCCAGTAACAAGGAATCAGAATTCCGCTGTATGTCAGTTTTAAATACACTCATAGAATGAGGTCAATGGAAATATCTAGGATATACAAAGAACTCGAAACTCTTTCAAGTTGTCCACAATCTTTCCAACTCCTCTGACTACACAACTTAATGGATCATGTGCGCGATGAAAACGAATACCTGTTTCGCGACTTAACCTCTCGTCAAGTCCTTTCAAGAGAGAACCGCCACCGGCAAGATACACTCCTCGATTCACTATATCATGTGCAAGTTCAGGTGTGATTTGTTCAATACCAGTCATTATAGATGAGATTATTGCATCGATTGGTTCATCCAGTGCTTCTCGAACCATCTCGTCATCTATCTCTATCTCTTTTGGAAAACTTGTTGCCAAGTCACGTCCCATGACGCGTATGGATCGCCTCCTACTTAAGGGCAGTGCAGAACCTAAGATTACTTTTATCTTTTCGGCATCAAAGATTCCTATTTCAACTCCAAAATGACGTCGGACAAAACGCTGGATTGCTTCATCCATCTCGTCTCCAGCGACTCGAATTGAATGAGAATAAATAGTTCCATTGAGACTAATAATGGCGACTTCTGTTGTGCCGCCACCAATATCACAAATCATATTTCCTATCGCTTGATCTACAGGCAGCCCTGTACCCAGAGCGGCGGCCATAGGTTCTTCCGCCAGTATCACTTGGGAAACGCCTGAACATAGTGCGGCCTCAACTACTGCACGTTTTTCGACCTGAGTAATGCCGGAAGGAACACCTATGACAATACGAGGTCTTTTTAAAGCCCACCTGTTTCGAATTCTAAATAGAAATCTTTCAATCATTGCAGTTGTAATATCGAAGTCAGCAATTACACCATCTTTCATAGGGCGTACGCACTGAACATTCATTGAAGTCTTTCCAAAACTTTCTTTTGCGGCGTGTCCAACTGCAAGAGGTTTTCGAGTACCTTCTTCCACGGCAACAACGGAGGGCTCATTTAGGACAATGCCGTGTTTTTTCACATAAATCAATGTGTTAGCTGTTCCAAGATCCATGGCCAAATCGTTAGACCAAAGCATCTTTAATCGACTTATCAGCGAAGGATTAAAGAATGTCGAGTATGCAAGAGGGGTACTAAGCTCTACGGTGCTCATAGTAAGTTGCCTTGTTAAGCTCATCTCCAGGAATGGCCTCTGCAGTGAGTCGTTCTAGATCGAACTCATCACTGTTTCTACCAGCAAGTGATGAACGTTTAAATACAAACGAAAGTTTCTCTCCACGTGCTGCCATGTGGTTGCATAAATTATCAATCTTATTGGCGAAAAACGAAGTCATCATATTATCCAATAAGATTACAATATCTCCAGTTGGTGTACGAAAGAGTGGAAAATGCGGAGGTAGCGTTTGGCGTATTAAGCGCACGACTTGATCGATTAGAGCAGAGGCATAATCGATTCCATGCTTTTCTTCGACCTCATAGAAGTTTTCAGGGCGAAGCCGCAAAACTTCAATAGCATTTTTCCCCAGTGCCTTTGCGAGTTGATGTCCTCTATGTTTGAATGTTTCCCAAGATGAATTTAGAAATTCTCCAGTTGAGATTCTTCGATGCAAAGAGACAGTGTTGCTAACTTCAGCAGCCAAATCCTCAAGTAGCTTCCCTTGTATTTTTGAGAAGGCATAGGCTTTCTTGCTATCGCACGCTATGACACCACAGATTTGACTATTGTTGCTGCCGAATGATGATAGATTGATAGGAATGCCAATAAAACTCTTGAGATCCTGGTCTTCTTTATAAATACCTAGTGTTCTACTATCGCGTTCAAAAGGCGATACATGTATGGAGCGATGATTTTTTGCTACCCATCCTATGAGTCCAAAACCAGATTGAATAACTCGATTTTCAATGACTTCACTACTTAATGAATGATGTCCAACCAAAACCAGTGTATCTTTCTCTGGCTTTTCAATATCGATTAGACTTTCGCTAGGTAGAAAAATTAAGCAGCTATGGGCATCAGCAAGGTTTGCTCCGAAACGAGCCATTCTGCAAAGATCTTCTCCTAACCTTATTTGTTTAAGCATTACAGCACCTATAAACCTTCAGAAACATCTACTTACAACTAGACTCTAGTCGAGGCAGTCAGTCCACAAGACTTGTCTCGTTTTATTTTTCTGATGAACTTTAAGTAATTTTAAGCTAAGGGAAATTTAACAAAGCTTTCTATGGCTTACAATCCACTTTTTTATATTAAGCAGCTCTGATGCTTTAGCTAGACCTTGCTCAAAAAAGGAATAGGGATAAATTACAGTCTAAGCCTCTTTTCTCGGTTCCGTTCTCTTCGTCCCATCTCTTTTCTGCCTTCGTCCCTTTTTAAGCCGGACTTTTCGAAGTCTTTTCCCAGAATAACCCTTATTCTCCACCCTTCTTTCCTCTCTATCTTCCATGAGTGTTTCATCCTGCTCTTCTTCTTCCGTTTTTGCAGAGGACTTTGGTAGGTCTTCTGATGCAGGCTTTAGAAATGAGCTCAAATTGGACTCGGTACCATGAGAGGTTTCCATCTCGAATTGGTATTCGTCCTGTCGAAGTCTTCCATCTGCTAAGATATAGATTTGGACATTATGCTCTTTTTCAAGAGAACTTAGCTCGGCTTTTTTTCGATTTAAAAGAAACATTGCTGGAGCGGGAGCAAGTCGAGCCTTCACAATATTAACCTGACCTATTACAATAGCCGATTGAATCTTACGAAGAACTTCCAATGCGACAAGTTCTGGGGACCGTATTTGCCCATGGCCTTGACAGCTTGGGCACTTAAAATAACTTTGGCTGCTCAAAGAAGCTCGAAGTCTTTGTCTGGACATCTCGAGTAGTCCGAACTTGGAAATCTTCCCAACTTCAACACGAGCTTTGTCTGTCTTAATTGCATTTTGTAGGCGACGCTCCACCATTGCTTTATGCCGTCGATCTAACATATCAATGAAATCTATAACCACAAGGCCACCTAAATCCCTGAGGCGAAGTTGTCTTGCGATCTCATCAGCGGCTTCTAAATTTGTTCGATAGGCCGTATCTTCAATGCTTCCGCCAGCCGTAGCTTTGCCAGAGTTAACATCGATAGCAACCAATGCCTCTAAGGGCTCTATAACAATGGAACCACCCGAACGAAGTTCAACTTCTCTAAGCAGAGTACTGGCCAACTGCTGTTCAATGTCATAGTGAGAAAAAAGAGGCTCAAATCCAGTATGCTCTTTCACGCGAGAACGATACCGGGGCATCACTTGTCCCACGAAGTCGCGGACTCTCTTAAAAGTCTCCGCTTCGTCAATTATTATACTTCTGATTTCGGGAGTGAAATAATCACGAATCACACGCGTGGCCAAATCAGTCTCTTTGTATAATAATGAAGGCGATGATGCAACTTGGGCGCTCTCAAGAATGCGCTCCCATAACTTAAGCTGTAAAGTCAAATCGCGTGATAGCTCACTCAATGAACGATCTAGCCCGGAGGTTCTTATTATAAGACTTATTCCTACCGGTAACTCCAACTCCATAGATAATTTTTTTAGCCGTTTTCTTTGTTCGTTATCTATAATTTTGCGAGAAATTCCACCTCGATCACTTCCAGGCATAACAACAATATATCTTCCAGGCAGTGAAAGATAAGTCGTAAGAGTGGCGCCCTTGAGTTCACGTTCTTCTTTGACAACCTGAACAATCAATTCTTGCCCCGCTTGCAAGACGTCTTGGATATTAATTTTGTGGTAAGGGATATGATTTGAGGCAAATTTGTGAGGGAAATAAGATGGATGAATATCGTTTATTTGTAGGAACCCATTTCTTTCAGTACCAATGTCAATAAAGGCGGCTTGAAGGCTAGGTTCTACTCTTGAAATTTTAGCCTTGTATATATTTCCTTTTAGTTTTTTGCCAAAGTCGGATTCAATCTCAAGTTCAACAAGTTGATTGTCTTCTGTGATGGCAATTCTACATTCTTCAGGATCCCTTGCATTAATAAGCATTCTACGGTCAACCATAAACCAAACTCCTTAATCCGAGTCCAGCGGCGACAGACTATGCCCATACCCATCACATGCAAGGAGTGACGCTCGAATGCAGAAGTGAAACAAGGCACCTGCTTTTTCAATTGAAAATATTTCTGTGTAATTTGTCTAAGCATGGGGCGTAACGCTCACCCAGTAATTTTCAAAAAGCTATCTCCGTACTTGACGCCGGCTCGATCATATTTAATTTAATAAAAGCTTCGTAAAACGAAGCATTTGCATTGAGTCTTCATTAATTGAAGAACTCACTTGAAATCTTTCTAACTACGAGGGTTTTTAATCTGCTTAACGAAACCAACACAAAATGATTTCAAATAAGCGCATTTGCTATCCCAGATCTAGCTTCTCTTGCTCCTAATTGAGATATCTAGGGTAGCCTCAGTAGTCCTCTTATTATAGGATGCTGCAAGAAGGAAATAAATTGTGTAAGAGTTAATAATAATAATGAGATGATATTTTAAAATGCAGGATATTTGGATATATGAGTATAAACGCTAAGTTAGTCCTTACATATGGTAAACATAAGGGAAAAGAGTTTCCATTAAAAGATGGAGAAAACTTAATAGGTCGCATCGATCCAGATAGTGATGAGGCCTTAGCCATAGATCTTGATGAAGATGACATAGAGGCAAAAGTCTCAAGGCAGCATGCCGTTGTTTGTCTGGAAGATGATAAAGCCACACTTGAAGACCTAGGGAGTTTAAACGGAACCTTCGTAAAGAAAGCAGATCTCAGAAGACTGGAAAGCGGTGAGAAATACACTCTTCGTTCTGGGGATGAATTTATCATAGGGAAAGTATCATTAAGATATGAAGAATACTAGCTTGTACGCTGTTCAGAGAGTATTTTCACCAGGGCAATTGGTCGGCCGCTTAGATCTTGCCTCCCTGCGCAGATAAAGACTGGCCTTGTTATTTGGTTCCCTTCAGGTTTGCGCGACGAAGCCTTGACGAAGTCGTGTCGTTAGTGCTGTTTAGCAATGATGGCCGATATTGAAAAGATTTATTGAA
>JAAZON010000254.1 GCA_012797725.1 SAR324 cluster bacterium
GAGGTTGGCACGCAGAGCGATACCTTCGGGGGTGATGATGTAGCGCAGCTTTTTGCGTTGGGCGCGCTTGACCTTGACATAGCCTTTGGAGATCAGGCGCTTGAGGTACCAGTTGATCGTGCCCACGGCAACGCCGAGCTCATCCGCGAGAGTCACCTGGGTGATATCAGGGTTGGCTTCGATGTGGGTGAGCATCTCCAGCGCGCGATTGTTTTCTTGTTCAGTCAGTTGTGTTTCCATATAATTCAGGAATTGAATTATAAACGGATTGGCGTGGTTGTCAAATGAGGGTTGTAAAGTTACAAGATTACTATTTGCCGAGCGTTGTTCGACTGAACTTCAAGTAAAATGTACATACAACAATTTCCTTAAAACAGACTGGGAGTAAAGATGGATTATGGATGGTTCTAACTGGATTAATCAAACCATGGTAGACGCTTTTTTTAGTTGTATTGGAATCCTTGTTGGATTCTTGCAAGCAGCTTTTTTTCAGATAACCATTGATGGCAAAGAGAAGATCAGAGATAGAAGTAAAAGCTTAAGACCAAGACCCAGACCAAGACCAGTGACACGACCCAGATCTATACTCATAGTACTTTTTTTGGTTCAAGAACTACTATTACTCTCGTTCTTTGTTTCATTAATATATATCTATCTATTCGGTACTTACATTACAAGGGAGCCTTTGCCAAAACAAGAAATGTCAGCGGTGACAATGTCTTTAGCAGATAATGATGACCAAAAGGAGCCAGATCAACAAGAAGGCCATAAAGAGTTTGCCCATATAAGTTGGTTTAAGAATACTATAGCGAAATTGTATGAATACACCAATACCATTGTGTTACTTTGCATTGGTACAATATTCACGTATAATATTCATCTCTTTTTAAGAGAGCTGAACTGTAAAATGTGCTTTTGCTGGATAATTCCTGCTTTTTTTGCTCTGATACTCTTGTTTTCCATATATTTGGTAACAGAGAGTCTTCCAACCATATACATAGAAAAAGCATCACTTATTGACACAGTCATTTGCGGAAGACCCATCATTCGTATATTCTCGTAGAAGGTATTATCGTGATTGTGAAGCATAAATTATTCCCCTTCTTGTTAATTCTATCTTTTTTTTCTTTATTTATGGTAAACAATTGCGGTATTCCGCCTACGGTTACACCTGAGCCAAACGATATGCAAGAATCCCAAATACCACCAAAGGTAACAACTGAATTATCTCCTGAGTTACCAACTGAATTACTCACCGAAGTACCAACTGAGGTCCGAACTGAAACGCCAGTTGAAGCAACATCTGAAGAACCGACGGAAACACCAGAATCAACAACACCCCCTACACCATCTATTACTTCTACTGATCCTGAAAAAAAAGCGTACAGTTCTGAGGGAATATGGGCAATGCCACCTAACTATCTGGAATTTTCCTTGGATGAAATGTCAGTTTCGACCATAGATGAATATTTCTCAAGTGATAATTGTTTTTGTGAAGATCATGATCCTCTCCAAAATAAACTTCACATAGTTTTCAATCAATGCAAAAACATTAAGTCAATGGAACCGAAATTCTCGTGTCTTTATAAAATGGATAAAAACGATATATTTCTTTTTGGGAATTTTTTCAGCGCCCCTATTATGCGCTTAATTTTTTATGCTGAGATTGATCCTATGATCCCAACTCAATCTGGAAAACAATCCTTTACAACAAAATCGGAGTTTGTTGCTAAGATAAATTGTTCATCAACCCCCAATTCGTCGTATTATTACCCGACTACGTTTACCGTTGGGAATCGTCAAAGCTACTATATCACCGAAGAGGGTAGAACATTCATCGGCCCCGAACATTCAACCAATGATACAAACAAAATGGCATACGTATTGATTGTTGATTTTCAACCTCAATTTTTAGGTTATGACGAGAATGGAAAAGAACAACAAAGGACTCCAGTGTATTTGTATAGATATGTGTTTCCTGATACTGAAGATCACAAGGATCCAATTGAGATAATTCACGACGCGCTAAAAAAGACGGTAAACCCTGGAACGCCCACAGATGGCACTCTCGATCAAGAGTTTACGGAAAAAAATGGGGAAAAGATTTTCTATAATTGCCGACTGAATACAGTGAACCCTGGTTTCGTAATTGGAGGAGTAGGGAGTGAAGTTGAAGAAGGCATTGGAGTTAATGTAAAATTTAAATACCTGATTCTTGAAACTCAATACTCTATCGATAACAACCTCTTCGACAAACCCTATAGCTCTTCGGATTGATCAAATTCTGCTGCCTGAAGAGGTTTCAAATTACAAAATGATTAATCAATGAAAAAGCATTCTTAATGCTGAGCTCCTAAGTAATGCAAGTATAGAAAGTCACGTTTAAATATTAAAAATGGACAATTATATTCATTGTTTCCAATCAATTAGGAGTCCAGTTTAGCAATTAACCGGAATTTCTACGATTAGTTGTAGTTCCGAAAAAAACAGAAATTCTATTACTCACGAATGCGTATAGCGTGTCAAATCAGGAAAAGAAGTTAGGATGACGTAGGCTTTGCTCATTGGAATTTTAATCAAGAAGCAAGTTTGTGTTAATACAAACCCGCTTTCTATTCAATTTACTTTAAATGCGTCCACCCAACACCCACAACCCCGGCAGACTACTGGTCATGCTTGGTGTTCGGGTTGGAGTGCTGCACAGCCAGCGTTGCCGTGGCGGCGGAGTTGGTGAGGAGGTCAGCAGAAGAAAGCACTGGTGTGCGCTCACCCTAAGGATTTGCTGGCGTAACCTCTGACACCGGTTTTGAAAGTGTTTGCAGGTCCTCAAGCGGGATGGTGCAGATCATCCCGCTGGCATCCAGTGTGTCAAAATCCTTTACCAGGCCAAGAATCAATTGATCATCCCGGACTTGCGGGAACCGCGGCATGAGCTCCTGGCTTTCTGTACTGACTGTAATCTTGTGACCATCGTCC
>JAAZON010000255.1 GCA_012797725.1 SAR324 cluster bacterium
ATAACCTTCGACCCCAGTTATTTGTCCGGCGAAAAAGAGCCCGGGAAACTGTCGCATTTCGAGACTTGGGCTCAAAAGTTTAGGGGATTGTATAAATGTATTTCTATGCACCGAGCCTAAGCGCACAAACTCTGCATTCTCTAGACCTGGAAGCTTTCTAAAGATTCTTCGCTGCTCTGCTTGTTTCATTCTTGTTTGCATTCCCACTAAATTCCACATACTTTGAGCTTTATCTTCAGCTCTAAGTTGCAAGACGGCATAGGGGCACTTCCCTGTTTTAGGGCACACAAGTCCTACAGGCTTAAGAGGGCCATAACGAAGCACGTCCGTCCCTCTAATTGCCATGTCCTCTATTGGCATGCACCCTTCAAAGGGTTGAAGCTTTTCCAAGGAATCGCTTTCTGCTTCAGAGTGTCCTTGGAATTTCTCGGCGCTAAGTACTGACGTCACAAAGGATTCATATTCGTCTTTATTAAGGGGGATGTTTAGATATTCATTGCCATCACCTTTCCCATATCTAGACGCAAAGAAAAGTTTTGAATGATCGAGCGATTCATTGAGAACTATCGGACTTATTGCGTCAAAGAAGGCCAAGTTTTCTGTACCAGTCAGGGTCTTTATCGCTTCCATTAATTCGGGACTCGTAAGGGGCCCACTTGCAATAATTAATGGCTGCTCTCTTGAGAAAACGGGGAGCTCCGTAACTTCTTCAGTCCTCAAGTCGATTTGGGGATGAGATCTGATGGTGTCGTTAATAAATGAGCTAAAAAGCTCTCTATCGACTGCAAGGGCCCCACCGGCAGGCACTCTGCACTCATCAGCAGCTCGCATTACCAGAGAATCAAGAAGTCTTAACTCTTCTTTTAAAAGTCCCACAGCATTACTTAAGGCTGCTCCTCTTAAGGAGTTTGAGCAAACAAGTTCTGCAAGCTTCCCTGTTTTGTGAGCTTTTGTCGTGCGCTTTGGGCGCATTTCAAATAAGGCAACATTAAAGCCTCGCTTAGCTAATTGCCATGCAGCCTCTGAGCCAGCCAGGCCTCCGCCTATTATTATTGCTCTTTGTTTAAATATCACTATTTTGCTCGCTTCCTTCGGTGGCCTTAGTTTTCTTTTAAGATTGATATTCAAGCCAAGTCTTAGAAAAAGAGCAAGAGAATCAAAGGGTTCCTAGGTAAAATGGCAATGATCCATTAGCTCGGTGAGGGTTAATAGATAGAGGGCCAAGCTTCGGTTTGGCTTGACAAATCACATGACCCAGCAGACCTGTCCTACGAAGCAGCCGCAGGCGTGAAGGAGAAAGCAGGGCCCTCCATTGATTTCGCGGGCTTTTTTAGTAGTTACAGCGCATTTGCTGCAGGGGCTGAGGCTTTTTCTCTATGTGATAAGGCCGCAATTTGAGTTAAACTTGAAGTATATATGCAAAGTTAAGTTCTTAATGCTGACTAATAGATTTTTTTTGAGTTCTGTTTAGGGGTTTTTGTGGTTAAGAGATTCCCTCTACATCCAATTGGCGGTGCTGTATTGGTTGAGTTTGCGATAGTACTGCCACTCGTAATTCTTTTAGTGATGTTTCTTGTAAATATCGCATCCTTCATCTGGGAAATTGAAATATTAAATGACGCTGCTCGTTATGGTGCAAGAGCTGGGCAGCTTGCAGACTCGAATCAGGTGGCTGCTGCTAATACTGCAGCAAAGCAATATATGGTTAATCATAAAAGCGATCTAATAACTACTTCAGGGAGTCGCTCGGATTGGGCGGGCTTTGCGCGTTGGAATGATCCAAATGCATCTACCAACCAAAGGACTCTTCTTATTCCTCCACCTACGCCTAATTGGCCGAATAAGGTTGATCTGAGCATAACAAGTCTTAATATGACTATTAGTACAAAAAGTAATCCGACTTGTTTCTTTTGTATACAAAATATGGGGATGACTCTAGGATCGAACGTTTCAACCAATAATTTATTGTCGGCAGTTAAGTATGTAGATCCGAATCCTCCTGCAACTCCGACATCCACTCGTAAACCCACTAGTACGTTTACACCTACTCAACAACCAACTTCTCCTCCTTTTGAACCTTGATTAAGGGATGCTCATGAGATTAATTTTTAAATTTGTGAAATTGAATAAAAAAAAGGAGACAGTTAAAACTTCCTCAGGTGCTGTGATGTTGGAGTTTCTTTTGGTGGTAGTGATACTCTTGTCTCTTCATTATGCAGCATGGACCTTGGGGATTTCTTTACTTCGTTATGCCATAATGGTCGATCGAGCTACTATGGCTTTGAGAAAAGCCTCCGTTACTCCAACTTTATTCACTGGTGGAGGTCCAGTTACAAATTGCCAGGGTTTTATCAGACGAGTCTTGGGGGGTGACGGCTGTGTTCAGGGTTCTATTGCATATGAGTTGGTGCATGGAGCAGGGACTATTGGTGATCCTGATGTGATCACCGTTGCAGCCGCCATGACAAGAGATCTTAGCCAGCCTGTTGTGGGTAGGCAATGCAGACTTGACGTTGAACTCAAATGGGAGGTCCCATGTTTCTTTTGCCATTGGTTTAAAGGGGCAGGATGGGAGCATCTGAACACAATAAAAGCAAGAGCAAGTACTAATTTTGAAGATCCAGATTTTATTTATTGTCTTGGTGAGGGCTGTAGTACTTGTGCTGGAACAGAGCAAGAGCCTGCTACGAAGGTTGAAACTCTGTGTGGAGGATAATTCGCGGTTGCGGATAAATTAGGGATTAGATATGAGAAACCGAGGTGTGGTTGTTATATTTGTTTTGCTAACATTAATCCCGCTTCTTGGGCTTATTGGCCTTCTTGTAGATGTTGGACGTTACTTTATTCTGTCAAGACAACTTCAAAATGCTGCAGACTCCACAGCTCTTGCAGGAGCCACTATGCTTAGAAGCTGCAACCCTGCAAATACACTAACAGTGCCTCATAATATTAATTCATGTCCAAATGATCCGGCAAACGGTTGGTATGCTTCAAATGGCGGTTGGGTTGCAGTTAAGCCTTTGATCGCTGATGTGATTAGTAGCCAGCGGATATTTGAGGTTGATGTCTCAAATTTCTATTATCGGAGTTGGGATATGGGAAATGCTACCAAACTTGACTCTGAGCGCTGGAATAACGTTGGTTATGACGGTAGCGCTTCTGATATCACCGTCATTGTTAACAGGTGGCATGAATGCTATAGCCCTGCCTCATGTGATCAGGGCCAGGGAATACGCTCAATCCAGGTTGATACCTTCGACTTCGGAAATCCTAGGCTGACCCCTGTTCAGGTCGCTGAGTGGGCCCCTTCAGATAAATTGCCTTCACATAACTGTGCCTATACCAAGTTTAGGGATGATAATGTGGGTGGTTACTGCACAGCCAATGCTGTGACTGTAAGCGTGAGGCACGAAAGAGGTTTAACTTTCTTTTTTGCACGCTTATTTATGCCTGGATTCGATGAGAGAATGCATTTGGAAAGAAACTCTACTGCTGTAATGCGTTACCCTTGGTGCCACGGGCTTCCTGACTGTCAGGAGACGAGAAGACTCGATCCAGATTACACTGGTAACTTGGCGAAGGCAATGTGCCCAGATCCTAATTCTGGGGGAGTGATAAATACTTGGCCCAATCCCCCAGCCCTTCCGTGGCCAACACCGACAGCATCACTACAGCCAACACCGACGCCCTGAATGTGACGGGGATTTTTTCTATGGGGCTTTAGATTTTTTTGTCAAAGATGACATCCTTCAGGAATGCTTCCAATTTGGATGTTACAGAGACTACATTATCAAGAGGATCTTCGGATGCGTTTGTCGGACGTTTTTGAAGCTCTCGCATGAAACCGAGTAGTTCTTGAAAGCGGTCGCGGGGGATTAGAAGCAGGTCTCTTTGGATTGTATCGATCAGAAATTGTCTAGTCTCAATCACATCAGGGGAGTTTTTTTCAATTTCTTCTTTTGACACTAGCAATTCTCGAAGTCTAGAAACTATCTTTTCGATCTCTTGAATTCGAGCAAGTGTTGGATCGTCCAAGTCGCAGCCAAAATTTCCCCTGAGCTTTACTAGTAAATCTCGATTGTTGTTGTCTATTGCGACCATATATAGAAATCCATCTTCAGGCTAATGATTACGCCAATCCTATTATTAAGATGCGAGTTTGCAGAAAAGGTCTTCAAAAACGTCCAATCTATTCTCGGCCGCATGAAATGCGCCCTTCCGGCTCTCTTTTAATTTCGGTTGACCGACTCAGAAGGACGGTTAGCGGAAGCAGTAAGGCAGACTCAGACAGCTGTTTGCAGTTAAGCAGACTGCAGGAAGCGGGAATAAAAGGAAGCTAGCATTTCCCTGCTGCTTTTTCGTCCGCTTCCCTCTCCCCTGTAGAAACAGGCCTTTCCATCATGAATCATTTGAAAGTACTTGAGAAGTCAAATGATTTCCTGTACTTTCGAAGACAACTCCTAGACCTTGTTTTTAGAAACTCTTCATATATGGAGATTAGATGTCACAAGGAAATGAAAAAAGAAAAGTTACGATCATCGGCTCTGGGCCAGCAGCATTAACGGCTGCCATCTATTCTGCAAGAGCAGGACTTGCGCCTCTTGTCTTTCAAGGCCCACTTCCTGGTGGGCAGCTTACTACTACAACGGAAGTTGAGAATTTCCCTGGCTTTGTTGATGGCATCATGGGTCCAGATTTGATGGAAAATATGGAGAAACAAGCCAGGCGCTTCGGGGCGAAACTCTTGATGGAGAGTGTTGAGAAGGTCGAACTAGAAATGCATCCCTTTTTAATTAAAACCTCAAAAAGCAGCATTGAGTCCGAGACTCTCATTATCTCAACTGGCGCAAATCCAAAATATCTTGGACTTCCAAATGAAAAAGAACTCTTGGGTTATGGTCTCTCTACATGCGCTACATGTGATGGGGCGTTTTATCGAGATAAGATAATAATGGTAGTAGGGGGCGGAGACTCGGCCTGTGAAGAGGCGCTCTTTCTTACTCGCTTTGGAAAAAAAGTATATCTTGTCCACAGACGTGACGAACTTAGAGCTTCAAAAATCATGCAGAAGAGAGTTCTTGCCCACGAAAAAATTGAGGTTCTTTGGAATCGTGTGCCGGTAGCCATAAATGGGGATAGGCTAAATGGGGTGAAGAGTGTGACACTTAAAGACACGCAGAGTGGGGTTGAAGAAAACATAGAAACAAGGGCCATATTTTATGCAATTGGCCACACACCAAATTCGGAACTTTTTAAGGATTATCTGGATCTTGACTCCCAAGGCTATATAATTACGGCTCCAGATTCGACTGCTACAAAGATCCCTGGTGTCTTTGCGTGTGGCGATGTTCGGGATCGTGTTTATCGCCAGGCGATAACGGCCGCTGCTTCTGGATGTATGGCAGCAATTGAGGCTGAAAGGTGGCTTGAGATTGAGGAAGATTAAAGGCTCCCCTGGCCCTATCTTAAATGAGTGCAGTGAATGAAGACATATAAAGTCTCGTGGAGTGCTTGCGTGGCTTTAGTAATAGCCAGCATGGTCGGCACAGGTGTTTACACCAGCTTAGGATTTCAGCTCCTTTCTATTCCATCGCCCTTTGCTATTGTATTGCTATGGCTTCTGGGTGGGCTTTTAGCTTTGTGTGGAGCATTTTCCTATGCAGAACTTGCCTGCATGTTCCCTCGTTCGGGAGGGGAATATAATCTTTTAAAGCAGATTTATCATCCTTCAATTGGTTTTGCTGCTGGTCTGGTCTCAGTAGTGGTTGGCTTTGCAGCGCCTGTGGCACTTGCAGCTATTGCATTTGGGAAATATTTTACTAGTGTTTTTGCCGGAGCAAGCGAGCTAACTGCTTCTGTTCTAGCCCTTCTCATTGTTAGCTTGGTCCATCTTCGGAGTTTGAAATTCGGCAGCAGACTGCAAAACCTGATAACATTTTTGAATGTGTTGTTGATGTTAGGGTTAATAATTTCCGGCTTCTTTTTTGCTCTTCCTCAGAATGTTTCATTCATTCCGAATGCCAATGATGTTGCTTATATACTAAACGCACCCTTTGCGGTGTCTTTGATGTATGTGATGTACTCATATTCAGGTTGGAATGCTCCCATCTATATAGGGGATGAAATAGCAGACATTCGTAAAGGGTTATCCAGTGCGTTGATACTTGGAACGATTGTAGTGCTTTGTTTGTATGTCGCTCTTAATGCAGCATTTATTTACAGCACTCCAATTGATTCTTTGAAGGGGCAACTTGATGTTGCAAACATTGCTGGCTCTTCGATTTTCGGGCAGATTGGGACTGGGATTGTAGGCAGCATAATCTGTATAGGACTTCTTGCTTGTATGAGTTCTATGATGTGGATTGGGCCTCGTGTCACCAAGACGATGGGAGAAGACCTTGGCATACTTGGAATCTTCTCTAAAACCAATGCCAATGGTGTTCCAGTTCGCGCGATTTTAATTCAGCTAGCCCTAGCCCTTTTTTTTATTCTTAGTACTACGTTTGAAACCGTTTTGCTTTTTGCGCAATCAGCGATGCTTCTTTCTTCGTTATTTTGTGTGCTTGGAGTTATTGTACTTAGGATAAGAAAGCCAGAACTTGAACGCCTCTACAGCTGCCCTCTTTATCCACTCACACCCTTGTTGTTCTTGGCTATAACTACATTTATGCTTTACGAAACTTGTAGTTTGAAGCCTTATGCCTCAGGCTTTGGAATTGCAGCCTTTGTCCTAGCTGTTGGGCTTTATTTTCTGCTGAGAGAAAAGAAGTCTCAAAATACCATGAAAAAAGGAGCCTGATTTTTCCTTGATTCAAAAAGTGCTAGAAGACCGTGATATTACTTGATTCTATCTCCAAGAGGGGGGCTTTTGGTTCATTGGCCTAGAGCTTTATTTCTGCTGCTTTTGTCGCTTTTATTAGGAGCATTTCCATATGTTCATGAATCAGTTTTTGCGCAAGATGAAGCAGCAAGTGTCTCGGAAGTGGCCTTATTTTTGTCAGGGCTCCGAGGCCCCGAAGGCTCAGCCCTTGCGAGTTTGCAGAAAAGCTCAGCCTGGAGACATTATGCAGCAACCCTTGATAGTCAATGGGAAACTCTTCAAAGCAAACGCTTAAATAGCATGGAAGCGTGGGCGCGTGATGAATTAAAAGCACAACTTCCAAAGTCCAAGGTTCTGTTTTATATGTTTGGAGGTCCTGACCTAATTAGCGCTCATACGCTATTCCCAGACGTTTCAGACTATATTCTTTGTGGGCTTGAGCCTCTTGGTAGTATACCGCCGCTTTTATCTCTTAAAAACAGTCAGCTTTCATCAGGGCTTCAAATACTCGCCAATTCCTTAAAGTCTATAGTGCGATTGAGTTTCTTTCGCACCCTTGATATGCAGGTGGACTTTCAGACTGGAGAGTTTTCGGGAGTCCTTCCAGTTCTCTATATTTTCGCTGTTAGGAGTGGGCATCATGTGACAGGCATGACCTATGTATCTTTGGATGAGTTGGGGAATTTAAAAGAGCTCCCAGGTCCACCTGCTTCCGAGGAAAAGGGTGTGCACGGTATTCGAATCAGCATGAAAGGTAAGCTAGATGGGGTGGAACAGAAAGTATATTATTTTAAGGCGAATCTTGTTAACTCTTCGCTCAAGAAAAATGAAGCCATCTTAAAATTTATGTCTTTATATCCTAAATGGCTTAGTTATTTGAAAGCAGCTTCATATCTCATGCACAAATCGTATTTTTCGATAATTAGAGAATTCCTATTAAAGCATAGTTTGGCCATTCTTGAAGATGACTCGGGCATACCTTATCGTTTCTTTAGCCCAGACTCATGGAAGGTTACGCTCTATGGATCGTATAGCGGAGTTATCGATCTATTCAAGGAGTACTATCAAGAGAGCTTGAAAAAAGCATATTCAGAGGTCAAAAATCCAAAACGCATTCCATTTGTTACAGGTTATACATATCTTCGTAGATCGAACATGTTGCTTGCAATATCCGAGGAGAAAGGGAAAGCCACTCCGGTGGCAGAAGCTTTGCCAGTAGCAACTGTGACGAGGACTGTGCAACGGGTTCCATCAGGGGCTACATAAGTCCATTGGCTCTGCTCCCCTGTCCTCAGCCTACTGCTTCAGCATGGAGGCTGGGAACTGCTTTACTGAGTTTTGAGATTAAGTATGTTCCGCTTGAGTTAACTGAAGCAGTAAGGCAGACTCGGACAGCTTCTATCAGTTAAGCAGACTGCAGAAAGTAGTTGTCCTAATTTTGTTCACGCTCACGCTGCTTAATAGGATTTATGTAGCCGTTCACGTCATTGCGAGGGCACATAGTGCCCGTGTG
>JAAZON010000256.1 GCA_012797725.1 SAR324 cluster bacterium
GGACAATTTATGCGAAATGGAAGCTCTACCATGCCGATTCCCCTGCTGGTGTAAACGGAGCTGCTTCCATATCGAAATAAGCCTTCAGCGAAGCGTAAGTCATTGATATTATAAGTCAATGCGCCGAAGATTGGTAGCTTTATTTGCCCCCCATGGGTATGGCCACAGAGGGCCAGTCCGAAACGATTTTCCGAGGATTCAAGGATAGAAGACACAAAATCCGGATTGTGACTTATTAGCAAACTGCTATTTGGAAATTTGAATTTTGGAAGCTTGGGAAACCCGCTAAGATAATCAGCAACTCCGACAATTTCAATTTGAGAAGAACCTCGCTTAATTATGTGAGTATCGTTTTCAAGAAGAAACAGATCTTGTCGTTGGGAGAATATTCGGGAACACACGTTAGGACTGCTCCTTCGGTCGTGATTGCCATATACAGCGACTATGCCGTCTTTGGGCCTTACCAGTGATAGGAGTTTCAACAAGTCAGAAAAGATTAGCTCGGCAGCATCCTCCTGACTTAGGTGTTCATACTTCCTATTTCGATAATTACCAAACGGCTTTGATAAGGTTGAATCGGGAATCCCTTGATAGTCGCCTCCAAGAACAAGAAGATCAACATCTTGAGAAACAATCCTCATTACGGCGTCTTCTATCCATTCTTCCAGCACGAAAGGGCCCAAGTGGAAATCGCTGAGAAAGCCAATGCGATAGCCATCGAAATCATTTGGGAGGTCTTCTATTGGAACCCTGATGGAATACATTTCAAGAGTAAATGAATTGTCAATGAAGCATATTCCTAATCCTGCAAATCCGAATGCTGTTATCCCTGATTTCAGAAATTGACGCCGTGAAAGTTTCATGTGACTTTATTTTTTTTCAATCTTTTTTGATGGGCTTCTTTGGATCTATGGCTTCGGATTGCGGAAAGCCAACCCCCAGAACGAATCCAGAGATCCAAATCTTTTTTTAAGGGATGCCTATTTTCAAGCCTTTTAAATTCCGAACCATGAAATTTCATTGTACCGCCAGAGTTAGCTATTTTATCACCAAGAATAGCATGGCACATTTCATGGTAAAGTAATGGGGAGAGCCAATGCGCATATGCATCATTGTTCAATTCACAAGCCACAGTGACTTTTTTCTTGGAAATATTGCAAGAAGCCAAAGTTCTCAAATGTCTTCGCTTGCTCCAATAAATGCTATAGACATCGAGTTCCGATTCATTCGGGAAGTATTCCTCTTTTAGAGAGTTCCATACCTTCTTTAGTTCTAGGCTTTCTTTGGCCTTTGCGTTCTTTTTTTCCTTGAGCTGGCAAGTGATTTTCGATCTGTGCTTTTGTTTGTCTTTCTCACTGGGTTTTTCTTCTGAAACGGCAGACTTACGCCGAACGCTAAACAACGAGCCAAGACCTTTAAATAAACTAAGCTGAATAAATTGCATAATATGAAGTTTAGCAAGAAAGCGTAGAGCCGCAAGTTTATTAGTGATTTTCTTAAGCCAGGGCTGCTTGAATTAACTTTAAGCTTCAAAATCTACACAAGTGGTGGTGTAAAATATTATTTAAGTAAATAAAAAAACATGACCTAATAAAAAAATTATGCATCTAAAACATCGTAAGACATTAACTTGATGTAATTAGGTGAGAAATTTCTATGGATCAACACAAAGCGCTAAATTCACTTCTTGAGTCTGCAGATATTATTTCGATGTTGGAGGAATTAACCAATACGTCTTCAAAGAATGGACTCACATCGTCGAGCATTGCAGGGATGCGAGTTACTCTTA
>JAAZON010000023.1 GCA_012797725.1 SAR324 cluster bacterium
CCTGCCTCATGGCCAGGGCTGCTTATTGCGCCGGTGAACAGAATAAGTTCTGGGAGATGAATGATCGCTTTGTTTATAATGGCTTCTCAAGAGACCGAAACCTGGAGCACTCTTTATTCAAGGTTGCGGAATCAATTTCACTAGACATAGAAGATTTTAAAAATTGTCTTAATTCAGAACGAGCTAATCAGGCCGTGAAAGAAGACATTGAGGCGGCTTTGAAGTTAAATATCAGAGGTACACCTTCGTTGGTCATTGACAATCAAGTACACTTGGGGGCCCTGCCTCCAGAAATATTATCTAAGTTGGATGCCAATGAACAAGAGTAGCTCTTTGGTCGCTCAAGATGAATTTTAAGAATTATTATAACATTAATAATACAAGGAGTAATGACATGCCAAGAGGTGATGGAAGTGGCCCGATTGGAGCAGGAAGTATGACTGGTCGTAGATTAGGATATTGCGCAGGTTTTGGTAATCCAGGTTTTGAAAATACTGGCACGCTGAGAAATAAAAGAGGAGGCTTTGGTAGAGGCGCAGGCTTTCGCCAAGGCATCAGGCGCGGTGCACGCTTCCAGCCCGACAACTTCCCTGTCTGGAGCATCGTACCTCGTTGGAGCTTAATGTCAGACTACGATGACATAGAACAAGGCCTTAGGACTGAAAATGAAAAGGCACTGCTAAAAGAAGAAATAAAAAATCTCGAGTCAAGACTTCAAGAGGTTCAAAAGTATCTTTCCGAGTTGGACTCAGGAGACAGTGATAACCAATAGAAGCTTAATGGCAATTGGATCTGAGAGACTGACTAATAAACAAGATTAGATTTTAATAAAGGAAAATAAAAATGGAAGAAACAAACAATCGACTACCATTAATCGGAGAAAAAGCTCCCTCATTTAAGGCGGAGACCACCCAGGGCAACATAAATTTCCCCGACGATTATAAAGGGAAATGGGTAGTTTTCTTTTCTCATCCTGCCGACTTTACCCCGGTCTGCACCACTGAATTTATGACCTTTGCATCAATGCAACCTGAGTTTGAAAAGCTCAATTGTAAATTAATTGGTCTTTCAATCGATAGTACCTACAGTCACATAGCATGGCTGAGAACTATAAAGGAGAAAATACACTTTAAAGATATGGAAGGCGTTGAGGTGAACTTTCCTGTTATCAGCGACCTGACCATGGAAGTCTCTAAAGCGTTTGGCATGCTTCAGCCTGCGGCAAGCACGACCCAGGCAGTTCGAGCTGTTTTCATTATCGATCCAGAAGGAATAGTAAGATCCATATTGTATTATCCTCTCAGCAACGGGCGTAACATGGAGGAAGTCAAGAGACTCCTCATAGCCATGCAATACTCGGACAAACATAATGTGGCTACGCCTGCCAACTGGCAACCTGGAGATGATGTCATAGTACCTCCTCCAGGTTCGTGTGGATCTGCCAAAGAAAGGGTAGAGTCTCCTTCATCTGACATGAAAATACTTGACTGGTTTATGGTTTTAAAGAAGTGCCCAAAATGAAAATTGCATTTACAAGTTCAGGAGATAATTTAAGAGCTCCCCTAAACCCCCATTTTGGCAGAGCGCCAAAGTTCCTTATCTATGATCTCGAAAATGGAGATTTTGAGATAATCGATAACAGACAGAATTTAAATGCCGTTCAGGGAGCTGGAATACAGTCAGCCGAAACTGTATCAGCTTCCAAAGTTGGGGCTGTAGTGACCGGCCATTGCGGCCCCAAGGCGTTTCAGGCATTAAATCTGGCAGGAATAAAGGTTTTTCATACGGATTCCGAGACCATTGCGGAGGCCATTGAGAAATACAAATCAGGCGCCTTAGTCGAAGCAACAATCGAAGACTCCGAAAGGCATTAGTTATGATCCTTGCTGTTGCTTCGGGCAAAGGCGGAACTGGGAAAACAACTGTCTCTGTAAATCTGGCGAAAATTTTTGGCTCATCAATCCAGCTTCTAGATTGTGACGTTGAAGAGCCGAACGCCCACTTGTTTCTGCCCACTCAACTAGAGCTGACAGAAGTAGTTGACACTTTAGTTCCAGAGATCAATACAAGCGCATGTGATCTTTGTGGGGACTGCAGTTATTTCTGCAAATTTAACGCTGTTGCGAAACTAGGAGCTCAGATCGTTGTCTTCCCAGAACTGTGCCATAGTTGTGGAGGGTGTGAGAAAGTCTGTCCTAAAAGTGCTATTCACTATATCAATAGGCGCATTGGAGTAATTGAGACCTTTAAATCAAGCAACATAAATTTAATCCAAGGTCGTCTTGATATCGGGATGTCAATGGCTCCACCTCTTATAAGGACCCTAAAATCGAAAATCGACAGAAAACTACCTGCGATTCTCGACGCTCCGCCAGGAAATTCGTGCCCAGTAGTCACGACAATTCAAGATGCTGACTTTGTTTTGCTTGTTACAGAACCCACCCCTTTTGGACTACACGACTTAAGAATTAGCGTGGAAACTCTTGAGGCCCTCGATTTGGCCTTTGCTGTTGTAATTAATCGAATGGGAATTGGAGATCGGCGTGTTCACGATTTCTGTAAAGAAAAGAATATTCGCGTATTATCAGAAATTCCTAACGATAGAAAAATCGCTGAAACCTATTCAAGGGGTGAGCTAATGGTAGATTTGCTTCCTGAATACAAGAAGATATTTATTGATTTAATGGAGAGGATCCTGGAATTTCAACCCAATAAAAAGATTCAAGATGGGTAATTTATGAGAAAGAAGCGAGGAAATCTATGCAAAGGTATTTTGGAAAGGGCTTAAATGCACTCTATATATAATTTTTCCACATAGACTTTCTTCGGAAATATAAATAGGAAGTAGATTGAAAGAACTTGTTATCATAAGTGGAAAAGGCGGCACTGGAAAAACCAGCATAAGTGCATCTTTTGCTCTTTTAGCCCCTCAGCCTGTAATTGTTGATTGCGATGTGGACGCTTCTAATCTTCATTTAGTATTAGCTCCAAAAATCAAAGAACAACACAACTTTTACAGTGGTTACAAAGCCTTTATCCGCCAGGAAGATTGTATAAATTGTGGTGATTGTCTGGTTAACTGCAACTTTAAAGCCATAGAACAAATCACGCTTCATGATGAGTTTGCTTCCGACAAGAATCTACTCGACTGCGAATCCTGCGATTACTGCAAAAGATCCTGTTCGAGGCGAATCAACAGCATCCTGAAAGAAATGGGGGCAACTCTGGAAAGAAAGATTCATAGAGTTAATCAATTCATGTGTGAAGGCTGTGGGGTTTGCGTAAGAGTCTGCCCAAAAGATGCCATTGATTTTCAAGAAGAACTTTGCGGAGCTTGGATATTATCAGAGACTCGCGCTGGTTTAATGCTTCATGCAAAAATGAACGTGGCTGCCGAGAACTCCGGAAGACTGGTATCTACAATCCGTAAGGAAGCTCGACGTGTCGCAAAGGAAACTCGGCGTTCTTTAATTATTATAGACGGACCTCCTGGAAACGCCTGCCCAGTAATTGCCTCAATTACTGGTGCTGATCTGGCACTGATTGTCACTGAAGCCACGGTATCGGGAGAACATGATCTTGAAAGAGTTCTGGCCTTAACCAGGCACTTTGGAATAAAAGCTCTCGTTTGCATAAACAAATGGGATATTAATCCCAAGATAGCCGAGCAAATTGAGGAAATAGCATCAA
>JAAZON010000257.1 GCA_012797725.1 SAR324 cluster bacterium
GCAATTCGTCCAGCCTGCCACGCAGCTCGGTCGCGGGCAAGCCCAACAAGGAATCAAGCGCTGCGCCAGCGCGCTCTTGCCTCTGTTACGTGCCTACATTCCTCGCCTTGCTCGGCTAAGGCACGTCCTCCCGCGTGACAGGCGGGCGTTCTAACCAACTGAACTACCACTCCACTAGATCTTTTGTTACAGCAGTGTATTTTCTTTCACCTCTTCTTTGTAGGAGCCACTGCTCGTCCTCCGTAGCACCCGAAGGGGCGAAGGAGGAAACTACCACTCCACAAAAATGCGAGAAAAATCTTTACCTTAAATATGGTTTTTTCGCAATAGATAGCCTTCTATTCCAAAAAAATAGCGCTGATTCTTGTTGGAAACGATATTCGACAAAGAATTGTCGTGAAGAGAGGCTCAATTTCAATTATTGAAAAAAGCGGCTATATTCTCAAAGAATAAAAAACATCAAAAGTATAAATCTCGTGAGATTTGGGAGTCTTATATGTCTGAATACAATCCATCGGAATTTGAGCAGAAGTGGCAAAAATACTGGGAAGAAAAAAAAGTATTTCAGGTCGGAAAGCCTGGCCCTAAGAAGTTTTATTGCCTTGATATGTTCCCATACCCTTCAGGTGCTGGGCTTCATGTTGGGCATCCGGTTGGTTACATAGCAACTGACATTATCTCTCGCTTCAAAAGAATGAATGGATTCTCAGTGCTTCATCCAATGGGTTTTGATGCTTTTGGTCTTCCAGCGGAACAGCATGCGATAGCAACTGGTGAACATCCAGGCGAGATCACAGAAAAAAACTGCGCTCGTTTCACTGAGCAACTAAAGTGGATTGGCTTGTCCTATGATTGGAGCAGGAAATTCGCAACTTGTACACCTGATTATTACAAATGGACTCAATGGATTTTCTTAAAATTATATAACTCCTGGTTTGATCCTGAAACTCAAAAAGCAAGACCTATTTCCGAATTGCGAATTCCTGAAGATGTCAAAGCAAAAGGTGAAAAAGCAGTTTGGCAATACCAGGCAGATCGTCGTCTGGCATATTACTCGGATGCAATGGTTAATTGGTGTCCTGGCTTAGGTACAGTGCTTTCGAATGAAGAAGTAATTGACGGAAAGAGTGAACGCGGCGGATTTGATGTTATTCGCAGGCCCATGAAGCAATGGATGCTGCGAATTACCGCTTATGCCGAAAGATTAATAAAGGAATTAGATGATATAGATTGGCCAGAAGCGATCAAAGAACAGCAGCGAAACTGGATCGGGAAAAAATATGGTGTCGAAATTGACTTTATTGTTGAGGCTACAGGAGAAAAGATCACCTGTTTCACAACTCGGCCTGATACACTATTTGGAGTTACCTTCTTTGTTGTTTCTCCCGAGCATCCAATAGTCGAAAAAGTAACCACGCCTGAACAAAAGGCCAAGGTGAGTAAATATTGCGAGGATGCAAGACGATTGAGCGAGCTAACTAGGACCTTAGAAAATCGAGAGAAGACTGGGGTTTTTACAGGAGGATTTGTAATAAATCCTGTCAATCAAGAACGTGTCCCTCTCTATGTGGGTGATTATGTCTTAATGTCCTATGGTACAGGAGCGGTGATGGGAGTACCTGCTCATGATGACAGAGATTTTGAATTTGCCAGAAAATTTAACATAGATATTCGACCTGTTATTGCACCAGATGAGTCTGACATTGAAGTCAGGCAAGCTGTTATTGATGCTGAGCTGTGCTGGACATCGGAAGGAGTCATGCTTCCTTGTGATGCCGAGACTGCAAAACAACTGGCGATAGAAGGAAAATCTTCCAAAGAGGCCTGGGAGCTTATCACTAGTTGGCTCGTGACGCACAACGCAGGAAGGCGTGTCGTGAATTACAAGCTCAGAGACTGGCTTTTTTCCAGGCAACGTTATTGGGGTGAGCCAATCCCGATTATTCACTGGGAAGATGGAA
>JAAZON010000258.1 GCA_012797725.1 SAR324 cluster bacterium
AAAGCCCTTCTTCCACGCTATCCGGAATTAGCAAATGTGCATCTTGTTGACTATAAAGTCAGGATTCTCGACCCAGAATCGGCAACGAATGCGACAACACGTGTCATGATTGAAGCAGCAAGCTATGGAGACAATTGGTGCACTATTGGCTCATCGGTGAATATTATTGAGGCAAGCACTCAAGCTCTAGTTGATAGTCTTGAGTTATTTCTTGCAAGGAAGTCTGTGTTGGCACCAGACTCTGATTCTTTGGCATTAAAGGCCTAAATAAAGTATTCTTTGGAGTAAAGCATGGAGAAAGTGCGCAGAACCTAGGCTCTGCGCACGTGTATAAAAGATTTCTATGGACGTCGTACTGTGATATAAGCAATGGCTTTATCGGTCTCTGTTCTGATTCTCAACAAATACGGGTCAACATCAGGAGTATTTGCCTCGCTTGAGCATGGTTTTGTGCTAACTGTAACGAGTCTATCGTCGAAGCAAACTCCACTAAGGCAGACACGCCCAGAGACTTTTATGATATCTTCACCCTTTTTATCTCCTAATATGAATTCAGATTGGTCGTCCTTTCTGTCTAGACTGACTACAAGGCCGACTGAAGTTCGAGATTTTGTGGCTTCTCTTTTGCTTTCGTAATTTAGCGTAAAGTCTCTAACTATGCTGGGTTTTGCTTCATTGGGATCTATCGACTGTGCCACAATCTGCATCCTACATCCAGGATTGAATCCTGCGCTATCGAGCCCATCTGCTAGTTGTCCGCCATCAGATTTGGCATTAACTAGTTTTGGATCTGTTATTGGCCCACAAATATCGCTAAGATCTAGTATCTCGCAACTCTCATGATTACCCCCTCTTAAACTGGTGGGAGAGCGATAGAGTATAAACTCGGAAGTTGCATCTTTGCCAGCAGGGCCTTGAAGACCAGTTGCACCTCTTGGACCAGCAGGACCTTGGGCACCAGCAGGTCCCTGAGGTCCCTGAGGACCTTGAGGACCTTGAGGTCCTTGAGGACCCTGAGGACCCTGAGGACCTTGAGGTCCTTGAGGACCCTGGGTTCCACTAGCTTTTAATGCATCAAGATTAGTTCTTAATGCTGAGATGTCCGAACTGTTAATCTTTATCGCTTTTGTGACTTTATTTACAGCAGATTTTAGTTGTTTTTTCGTGGCGAAATCTGTTCCCGCATTTGCATAAGTTGGGATTGTTAGTGACGCCAAGAGTACAAGCACAAACAAGTGCTTAAATTGAATCCTGTAAAACATAGTAAAACCTCCAAGTTAACAACTTCTAAGGAAGATCACTGGGAAGAATTACTTTGCTTCAAAAAAATTTGCGAAATTTTAGCATGCTTTGAGGAATCTTTCTAGGCTATTGAAATAACAGCATCATTTGTATGGATTTCTTTAAACTGCAATTATCATAAGCCTTAATTTAGCCTCAGATTATTAACTTTCCTAATAAATAGCCGACTTGCCACCAGGAGCAATGGATGCTTTAGAAGGAGTAATTATGGCAATAACTGCTGCAGATCAAGGATTTTTTACAAGTGATGGTGTTCTTAGACAGGAAAATTTGAGTTCAAGTTCTAGCCAAGGCTCTACGAAAAATGCCGATTCAACAAGTTCTTCATCCAACATATCAGCTTCGATGGCAGAATATACGACAGATACTACTGCTGTGGCAATCACTGACGCCGTTGTTATTAAAATCACTCAGCAAATGAATGTGGGAAGCACAGGCTTCGATTCAGGCGTATCCGCCATGGTGCAGGAAGCAGTTATGTCTGCACTAAGAAATAAAAGCGGCGGAAGCAGTATGGTTTCACCACAGTTGAACAACGGCAGCACGAACATTATGACATCAAATAGGCTAGAGCTAGGAGGCGCTTACCAAAATGAAATCCTAGCAAGTGCTCAAAAATCACAAACGCAAACAAGCATACCGGAAACTCCAAGTGAAGAATCTTCTAAGGCCTCTCCTCAGGTCGAACCTGGAAGCAAAAACGATCAAAACAAAGGTCAAATAAAAAAGTATGAGCTTGGGGGGGCATATCAAAAGCAATTAGCCGCAGAGGCAAAGAAAGCAGACAAATCCTAATATCTTCTTCACAGGCATCTACACCCAATCCTCGGCTGAGTGTCTAACGTCTACGAGGATTTCGAAGCAATGGAACAGGTGTTGTAAGCCAGGCTCCATAGCCACATATAACAGGAAGAACACATTTGAAGGTAGTGTTGGCGTTCCCTAGCACAGAAAAAAGCAAGCCAAGAGTCGCTGCAGCAGCTACTCGGAAAAGACGCTGCATCTTCGCACGTTCACGCTTTGCCCGTGCATTCTCTTGGAGCTTTCGAGACGCCTCCTTAATCCTTGAATTAACAGCTCCTCTTAAACCAACTCCTACTGCATCTCCTGTTCGTAGTGTCTCTTGTAATGTCTTTTCAAGGGATTTTGCCGCCTCTTGAAGTGTAATGGATACTGCATCGATTATACTGTTTGTAGGGTCAAGATCGTGATAGCGTTCCGCTTCCTCCTTAAGAAAGTGGAGCACTTCTTTTTCAGTCCCAAAAAGTGTGCTGACTATGGGTGCTGCCTCAAAACGATCTATTTCAGGAAGGCTGTGTAAAATGTCAGTACTTAGATTAGATACGAACATAACACCGTATGTTTCAATCAATTCTCGAAGCTCTGGATCTGAAAGACCTTGACTCAATTCAGAAAGCATGAGTGAGGTGAGATGTCCCTTTCGGATTGCGCGAGCTAGAAGTTGTGAGCAAGTCTCAAGAAGCTCTTCCTTTAAAAAGCTTCTAATACATCCATCGTCAAATTCAGGATCCACTTCTTTAATTTTTGATTCCAAGGATTGACCGCGCACGCTCTCATATGCAGAGGCAAGCTTCGGGACATCATGATCTTTCATAAACTGAGCAAGCCTTCCTATGTTGTCATCCTTGATAATATGAAGAAGCTCATCTACAATTTCTTCTAAATTTTGCTGTGACGAATTTTTACTTGGATCTTGCAGTTCTTTTGTTTCTTTGGCTGCTTCAAGTTCTTGAGAAAGGACTTCCTTCATTTGTTCTGTCGACACTATTTGTGCTTGCAAGGATTTTGTAGTGTCTTTGAACTTTTCTTGGTCCTCAATTTTATCGACCTTTGTCTTTTCAAGTTGTTCTTTCAAATCGTCTAGTAGTTCTCCTCTATTAGAGGCAGGACCTCGGTTCTTTGAAAAAGGGGCTTCTTTCTCTGTCTCTAGGCTTTGTTTTGATGAAGTTTCTTTGATATCGGGATCTGTCATGGAAAATACAGATGATTTCTTGTAATTATCTTAATAGTTTATTGTGCAAATGCTTTAAGTTAAGATGACAATTCTGGGTGGTAAAAGCAATATCTAAAATGTGTACGATGTGGGGCGATAGGAAATTTGGCAGTGAGGCTACGCTAGAAGAGGCGACTAATCAGCAATGTAGTACATCTTTAGTTGGACTTGAAAAAGCCCGAAAAAGATATGATGTACTAATGCAGAAGTGCGGGTTCAGAGTGCTTCCTCGAAAAGTTGAAGAATTGAAGGGATGCGTCATTAGTGCTCCACATGGAGGCTATGATTTCAATACAGATTTTCTTGTAGAAGCAATTCACGAGAAAGTTGGCATCGCGGCAGTAGTTGCTTTTGGGTTCCGAAATCTTGAACGTAGGCACTGGTTAAATGTTAATAGGCCAACTGAACAAAGATTCGAAGAGGGGCAGTTAAAACGAAAAGAGCATGTTACTCCAGTTGCCTCATGGGTTTACGAGGACTATCAGAGACATTTGTTTGAGGCTGCAGAGCAGAGTCCTTTGAATTTCTTGATGGAACTACATGTAGGGGACGATAATCTTACGGCGGTTGAAGTAGTCACACCACACTTTGAAGAAATACAAGTTCGACAGCTCCAGAAGGTCATCCTATTAGAATGCAGGGAGTATTTTAATAGCAATAGTCCTAGCTTTCAATTCTATGAACTTTTAAAAAAGGAAACGTTGCAATCTGGAGAAAATGAATATGAATTCAGATATCCAGCAAGAAGGACCCAAGAACGAGGCTCACTACAAAAGAGAAATACTTTATATGGAATGCATATTGAATTTCCACCGAGTCTTGTCAGTGATAGAGATAGGTTGAGTTCTTTTCTGATCAGAGTTATGCAAAGTGAACAGTTTCGAGACTTTCTCAAGATCAATGTCATCAGGAAGAGACAATAAAAGTCTCGAATATCTTCATGGAAGACAACCAGTTAACTTTATTCAGAACTAAGATCGTCGAGCAACCGTGACAAAACATTAACAGCGCTTTCTAAATCTACCTCTCGTGAATGTCGTTGAATACCAAAAATTGAGATACTTTCTCTTAAGATCTTGGCAGCGACGTCGGGATTTTGGTTCTCAAGGGCTAGTAAAGCAGAAAGCATAAGATGTCCAGCCATATTGCCAGGAAATCGAGAGTGGGAAAATTTGTTGCCCGGTATTGCCCCACTCGAATCCACGTGACTGAGAGCCGTGTCGAGAGGAATAAAATTCGTTTTGGGAAGAATGTCTTTAGTCTTTTTTAGTTCAAGATTTTTAACATATTCCTTGGCATTCTGAAGCACAGGATCATTTTCGTCTAATAGCAGCTCTTGGATACTCAATGATTCGTTATAGATCTTTCGAGCTTGGTCTATTCGCCCAACGTTCTCATAACATTTTCCAAGAGCCC
>JAAZON010000259.1 GCA_012797725.1 SAR324 cluster bacterium
GGATTAAGTGCACCAAACCCCCGGCTGCCAGTATTACAGCACATCCCTCCGCAGCAACAGTAAAGAGGAGTTTTCTTAATTCGTTGCGCCTGCAGCGTCTCCCGGGTGAACTTCGACACGGCGGTTAACTGCACGTGCCCAGTTCTCTTGCTCCGGCAGCACTGGCTTAGTTTCACCAAATGTTACAGTTGAAAGTCTCTCAGCAGGAATACCTAGAGAAATGAGTTCCTGGCGCACAGTTTCCGCTCTGTCTAGTCCAAGCTTCTCATTGTATTGATCACTTCCTAAATAATCGGCATGCCCCTGAAGTACAATTTGTACGTTAGAGTTACCTTCTTTAAGAAGCTGAGCAATACGATGAACCTGTCCAGTCCCAAGATCATTCAAGCCTCGTTTATCAAAATCGAAGTTAACATCTGGGAAATAAACTTGAGTTTTGGAAGGAAGAGATCCCTCATCACCATTTCCTGCCTCTTGTTGCATGTCATAATTAAAGGGCTTTACGGTTCTACAATCTGGGGCACTATCGTCTGCGGAAAAACATTCTGGTTGACGATAATCATAAGGCTCACGATAGCCCATTACGCTCCTTGTATTCTCAGACGATGAAGCAAAATAACTTAAGGGCCTGAATATTGCCTCTCTAGCCAGCCACCCAATTGGATGAACTATATAGGCCAAAACGCGAAGCGGATGTGATTCGCTCTCTCTATAACGAGGTGAAGTATGGTAGGTTGCAACACCATTATCTGCAGGCAACACATCTTGTGCTATTGCAGTTGAAGCCGTGAAACCCAATAAAACAATTACTAACAAAAATCCTCTCATGGCATTATCCTTTGAAAGATTACTCACGAGTTAAAAACCGGATTGCAGCCACAAGCTGCCAAAGACAAAAAAGTTGCATCTATTAAAATTCTTAGCACAAGATATTTAATACTGCACCCCATAAAATAATCAGGTAATATGTATTTAGATAGACTTAATAACAGTGAAGTATCAGTGATTCTAAGAGTGTCAGTATTATTTTGAGAACAAACAAAAACAATACTGTGTTTGTAAGAAGGCTTCTTTGCTTTGATTTAACTATTATGAATAGGACTTGATTCAAGTGGGTATAATTGAAAAAAATTTGTCATTCCGGGCTATTAAGCTAGGAATAGCCTCTTTTCTTTTAAACTTTCTAATGTTCAGTCTAAGTGGGGCTTCGGCCATTCCTCTGGGGAATCTACTTCTTTTCCTTGCAGCAGGAGTCCTTCCCTTCTCTGCTGTGGTCATTGCTGTTGCCACGGCTGCTTTGCCTCTTGCCCTTTATGCCCCCATCACTAGCCTTGGACTACTTAGAGTTTTAATTGTTTGTATTGCCATAAACTTCTTTGCAAAACGCTATCCTCGCCTACCAAGTTTTATAGTGGGAATTGTACTTTGGATCTGCATCTTCTGGCCTGCCTACTTTTTATCTTTTCAGCGAGAAGTTTGGGATCCTCATAGCATAGTGCTTGATGGCCTCACAGAAATATTTTTCATTATAATTTCTGGCACTCTTCTTTTAAGTCCAACCATTTGGTGGAAACTGGCTGATCAGAGTCGGCAAATTTTTTCCTCAAGCATATTGATTCATCTAATGGCAAGTATTGCCGCAATCTCAATGGTAGGTGTTGTGGTGTTTTCTGGCTACACTTCTTTGCCTTCCTCTCAGTTGTATATGCCGACACATTTATTCGGCCTGACTATTTTTTGTATTATTATTATTCTTTTTGCCGCCTTTCTTGGATCAAAATTGGCACACATTCTCGATCCAATTCATGATCAGCAAAGAGCCACTGGCATGCTTAGTGCGCAATACGGATTTTCGGGACTTGCGAGCGGCTATTGGCGTCGCCAGATGGAAGAAGACGCACGTCAAAATACAGAAGCCATATCAGCAAAGCTTGAGAGTATTTCAGGCAATATTTCAGGCACAATTACGAATCTCCCAACACAGACTGTTTCTCCTAACACCGGCATTTGTGTTTTTAAAAGAGATGGTAGTGTTCTTTTTATGAACAGAAAGTTTCGACAGTACGCCAATATCAACGTTAGCACAGTCAATGGAAGAACTTTAAAGGTGTTAGGTGTTGACCCGATTATCTGCGAGCATATCTCAAATCTCATCGAAAGAACATTAACCCGTGGGCCTGAAGTTACTGAGCTAAAGGTCAATCAACTTCCTGACAAGTTACAATTCCTACAAATAAGTTCACAAAAGGGTGAAGAGGCTACGCACGCGACCTTGGGAGGTGGTATAGATACAGTTGTAATAACTCTTGAAGATATTACTGATAGAAGGACTGTTGAATCAAGTCTTCTTAAGGCTCAAAAACTGGAATCACTTGGAAGCATGGTTGAACAATTGGCCTTATCTTTCAACAACTCATTAAGCATCATTGCAGCTAATGCAAGTCTTGCTAGCAATTTCACTGATAAATCTGAGCTTGTGAAAGCTCTAACTGAAATTGCAAAAACAGCCATAGACTCGAGCAATGTCACGCATCAATTAATTGAGTTCGCGCAGGATCGCCCCGTTGCTTTGATTCCTGTTGATTTAAAAACTTTCATAACGGATCGGTTGCCGCTTCTAAAATCAATTCTACAGGACAATGGTGATATAATTTGTGACATTTCTAAAGAAGGAGTCTTTTGCTCTATCGACGAGGGTCTAATTACTCAAGCCCTAAGTAATGTATTCTTAAATGCTCGTGAGGCTTACAATACAGGGTCTGGTGATGTAAAACTCTCACTTGGGACCGAAGAAATTGAAGAAGAAATTGCCCGTTTGCATGCAGGAACTCGCCCTGGACATTTTGCTCGGATACGCATTCAAGACTCTGGAATAGGAATGACGGCAGAAACTCTTTCGAAAGCCTTCGATCCACTTTTCACTACAAAATCATCAGGAGGACATGCTGGGCTAGGTCTATCGACTGTTTTCGCCATAATGAGAGCCCATGATGGTTTTCTGACAGCAGAGAGCCATCCTGGAAAAGGCACCATAGTGTCGATGTATCTTCCCCTTCAAAGTGAAATGGCTTCTAATACTTTTGAACATTTAGAAAAAATTACTTCAGACGCAAAAGTTTCTGACCTGCCCAAAGGAAATGGAGAGAAGATATTGCTCTATGAGGAAGACTCGGAACTTGCCCGTGTTTTAACAAAGATCTGTGAGTTTCTTGGATATTCTTGCATTCATGCCCAAGAGAATCTCGATGCTTTTGACAATCCGCATAGTTCAGGGATAAGTTTTGCTGTTATTGATAGGGATTCGCAAAAGAATGATGTGCGAGGAATTATTGACAAGCTAAAGAACTTCGAACTAAAAACTGCGTCAATAGGAAGTGGCGCTTTCTATTCTAACGAGAAACTTGGTTCTGAAAACTTTTTGCAAAAACCCTTTTGTGTTGAGGCTTTTGCAAAACTATTGGATAGCTCTAAAGGCTAGGAAGAACAAAACCTCTCGAAATGCAAACATAGTTATGTGCAGCCCGCCTGAAATATGGCAATTTTGAGAGCATTTAGACTCCGTGCTTATTATTAATCCTTTCTCTCCCAAGACTGTTTTCCCTTTTCCTATTGCAGTCCTAAAGGTCTGATTATATTGTCAAAAGCTTAGACACCAAATTGCTGAAAATGTTTATGCCCTTATTCCAGGTGCAATGACTTTTCAAATCGCAAAGTGTCTTTTATTTTTTTAGAAAATTACTCTCTGTTTTTTTTAACACTCCCTTAAGGGTTTAGCTGCATAGGCCGATATTTTAAGGCAGAGAGACAATTCAATTTTGTTGGAGATTTCTTCTACACATGGGAGAACTCAAGGGAAAATATCCAGAAAAAATTCTAGCAATGAGCCCCAAAGAGAGGGCCTCTTCAAGTGTCATGATAATTGAATCCGATACCCTAGAGAGAAACAATCTAAGAACTGCCCTCAGATCGCTTGGCTTTGGGACTTTGTCTGATGCTCCAAATCATGCTGCTGCATTGGAGAAACTCGACGAAAGACGCTTCACGCATGTAATCTTTGAAGCAAAAAAAACAAACATGCCTGCAAAGGAATTTCTTCATAAAGTCTTCGAAGGATATCCTGACATCATCGCTATACCATCATCCTATGAGCCCAATGTGGATGATGTTTTCGATCTTCTCATAATGGGTGCCAAAGGTTATCTCTGCAAACCTTTCACCGTTGAAACGGTGGATCAGGCGATATTGTCAGCTACCAAAGGCGACCCTATAGCTGACGCTGTGCTACAGGCAAAGGATCGCAATGAAGCTCTTGTGGCAATCTGCATGGCGAGTCTGGATAAGGTAGCGACTTTAATGCGTCAGTCTTATCAGTTCGACACCGCAAAGCGTGAAATACCAAGGGCAATGGTAGCATTGTATCGCTCAGCCGATCTAGCAAAGACTTTTGCAAAAGGCGGAGAGGAAGGATTGCTTGAAGCTCTCGAGAAGTTCTGCATTGAAAGAAGCAAGGGCCCTGCAACAAAACTTGGAAGACTTATAAAACGTATCCATCAAAGCACTGGTGCTGAGGAAGACTCAAATGCCAATTCCTAAAGATGATTGTTGCCAAACTATAATATTGGCTTCAGTTACGTATCTCTGCCTTGCTCTTCTCCTAAGTTCTTTTGATCCGACTATGGCACTTGGAATTGACAATGCACTTGAAGATCTACTTAATTCTAAAACTTTGCATGACATGCCTAGAAGCACGGAGAGAGACTCACCTAAAGAGCTAAAAAAATACGTGGATCCGAATTCAAATTATGGCCAATTAGTATTAGAAAACGGCAAATATTCTTTGTTGAATGTTTGGCTTGGTCCCGTCCCCACTGGATTCAAACTCGATAAAAGCTCTATAAAAAGAACTCATGAATTCATGGAATTATCCCAAAAATATCATAACAAAGAAGGCTCGGAGTATTATCTAAAGATATATGTACCTTACCCTAAGTTTATAGATGCAGCAGGAATGGATCTTATTAGGCAATTTAGTGAGTTATCTCCTCCTCTATTAAAGGTTGATTCCAGAGAAGAGATTAAAGTCAATGATATTCCTGGGCACTTATACCATCGCCTTGACGGGAGCAGCTCTATACTAATAGAGCTCCCTAAGAATGCATTACTAAACATCCTCTGCTTACACCCAAAATCTGTAGCAAACATGATTTCCTTTGCTCAGTCATTGAATATTTGGGAACTGAAGTCACGTCTCGCTTCTTAACTCCTAAAGAGCTCCTAGATATCCTAAAATTTCCATTTTTGTCTTATAAATTTACTTTAAATTATTTAAACTAAAAGCTATATTCAGGTAACTCTTCAGAGATATTGTGGTTCGATGGAATTGCCTTATGGATCCAGTTCTAGTGAAAACATTTCAGGTATCTACAGATGCTAATTTGTCGTCACTATCTTCCGATCAGCGACGACCAATTTACGAAGATATTTCTTTCCCACTTTTTGGACATTGTCGATTTAGTGGAAGATCTCTTTACGCAAAAGATATATTGCCGCCTGAAACTCTTCAAAAAATCAATGAAGACGAAACACGCTCTTTCTTTGTTCAAGGCTATGTCCTTTCAGGAGAAAATTTACATTATTCTTCTCAGCAATGGTTGAAAAATGGTGGTGAGGAGCCTTTACTCTTTTCCAGAAGCATTTTTTGCATCGAAAATTACGAGAGGCTTTATGCCATTAAGGATGCTTCGTGGCCAGAACAAGAACAGTATGCCTTTATTTACGATCCCCGAAACAGCATGGATGGTCTTGTTATAATTTCACTAGAAACCCTTAAACCGTCCTTTGGTTATCCACACGATGCAAAAATTCTGGGTGAACTACTTCGAAAATCAGCTTTTTGCAGGCACAATAGCATAATGCTTGATATGCTTTATATGGAGGCGAAAGAAATGGGGATGGAAGCTTTCTACTGCTCAGAGGAAATGTTGAAGTTCACTTCAACTAAGTTACTAGATGACCCAAGACTTAGGCTTAGTGGCCTGATTGAAAATGTAAATGGCGGCCGTTAATTTGGCAGCTCATGTTTAGGATATATCGGCCAACAAGGAAGAAAAGAGAAGAGCCGGAGGTAAAATGCTGGTTTTCTTTGATGAGATTACAGGAGGGCCTTGCTTCTACCTTCGCCCTTGGCCTGCGTCTTCAGGGCTAACAGCCGACGAAGTCTAAGAATTGCTTTACTGATTTCTGAAAATTCAGAGGTTCCGATTCAGTTAACAGACCAGCAGTTTTCTGAATCAGTAAGGCAGAAAGGCCAAGTCAGACAGCCGACAGCTGTTATGCAGACTGCAGAGAGCGGAAACAAAACATCTGGATGTCCCAATGAGGAACTCAGGAAGAAGAATCAAGGATTTGCCTGCCTTTTACTTCGCAACTTTCGCAATACTCTCACACACGTAATCGAGATTATTTGTATTCAAAGCAGCAACGCACATTCTGCCACCAGCCACAATGTAAACTCCAAATTGTTCTTCAAGTGTTTTAACCTGTTCCGGGTTTAAACCTGTATATGAGAACATGCCATTTTGATTTAAAATATAAGGCATTTTAACACCGCGCTCCGAGAGACCCTTTACTAAAAGCGATCTCATGTTCTTTATGCGCTCCCTCATACCTTTCAGCTCGTCTGCCCATTCTTTGAACAAATCTGGTTCCTTTATAATACGACTGACCACTCTTGATGCATAAGTAGGAGGATTAGAATAATTTGCCCTGATAACTGCCTTGATGCAGCCAAGGGCCGCTTTCGCCCATTCTGATCTCTTGCTTGCTACAATAAGAGCTCCCAGTCTTTCACCGTACATTGAGAAATTCTTAGAGCATGAATAAGCGGCTATATAGTCAACGCCTTCTTCAGCAAAAAGCCTTAAAGGTCTCGCATCTTCGTCAAGACCTGTGGCAAATCCTTGATAAGCAAAATCGAAAAATGGAATTAATTTCTGTGAACTGCAGATCTCAAGAAGCTCTCTCCATTGTTTCTCATTTAAATCCACACCTGTTGGATTATGGCAGCATGCATGAAATAATACTGCACTTCCGGGCTTAATCTCTTTCAATGCCTTATAAGCTGCTTCTATATCAAGAGAATAACCATCAGAAGCTAGATAAGAATAGTATTTGGTTTCCAGACCTGCTGCTGAAAATACTTTCACATGGTTAACCCAAGTAGGTTTGCTTACATATATCACAGAAATCCCTGCTTGAGATTTCAAGAAGTCTGCTGCCACTCTCAAGCCTCCAGTTCCCCCTGGTGTCTGGGCGGCGAAAATTCTACCTTCTTCAACTAATGAGGATCCAGCGCCAAAAACAAGTCTCAATACCCCTGAATTGAAATCCGGGTTTCCATCCAAAGGAAGATATCCTGCCGCACTGCCTTCCTCCACAATGATCTTTTGAACTTTCTGTACCACTTTCAAAAACGAAGTGCGCCCTTCATTATCCTGATAAACTCCTATCCCTAAGTTAACTTTATTTGGGTTATTATCATTCTTGAACCTCTCAGTAAGGGCAAAAATTGGATCGCCCTCTGACGAGGGAAGATTTTCTAGAAAAGATTGGCTACCAGTGTTAGATGTCTCATCATTCATCTCTGTTTGCCTCCAGGACTTTCTTAAGCAGTTTTAAATTAAACTAGATTGAAATATTCTTAATTACTGTAAATTCATCAGGATTCTTTAAATACATTTTTATTCCATGCTTCAATACATGAAGGCCCAAAAGAGCACACTTCAAACGAGTCTGAACAACTCCCCCTAATTCATCAAAAAGATTTTTCGAGTCAATCTCAAGAACCTCATTCAAGGTTAATCCCTTAACCATCTCGGTTAACACACATTCCGAAGCTCTGCTTATAGCACAACCATGCCCTGAGAACCTCACATCTTTAATCTTTTCCCCGTCGAGTCTCAAATGAAAGATTACCTCATCTCCACAACTTGGATTTCCTCCGGCTAGATGCAAATCAGGATTGTCCAATTCTCCGTAATTAACTGGATTTTTGTAAAGATCAAGGATGATCTCCGTATAAATAGCTCCATGCTCACTGCCTTCTGTTTCCACAATTACCTCTTTCTATGCAAATATCTCTTTTACACGCAGTAGCCCTTGAATCAATGCGTCAATTTCATCTGTGGTATTATATAAATAGAAGCTTGCTCGAACCGCTCCCCGGATTCCAAGTTCTTTCATGAAAGGTTGACCGCAATGATCTCCACTTCTGACAGCTATTCCACGATCATCCAAGACTTGTGCGACATCATGTGGATGTACATTATCAACATTAAAAGAAAAAACCCCACTTCGACGATCTACATCTGGACATCCATATAATGTCACCCCCTTTAATTCCGACATACGCTCCATCGCATAAGAGAGGAGTTTCTTTTCATGGGAACGAATTTCATCCATCCCTATCTTAGATAAATACTCTGTCGCCGCTCCAAGGCCGATACCACCAGATACATTCGGCGTTCCGGCTTCAAATCTTCTTGGAATAACATTAAAACTGGTTGATTCAATGGTCACAGCAGATATCATGTCACCACCATAAAGAAATGGTGGTAACTGCTCAAGGATTTGGTGTTTCCCCCAAAGCACGCCGATTCCAGTGGGGCCTAGCATTTTGTGCCCAGAAAATGCATAAAAGTCACAATCAAGTTTTTGTAAATCCACTGCTAGGTGAGGAACGGCTTGGCAGCCA
>JAAZON010000260.1 GCA_012797725.1 SAR324 cluster bacterium
AAACAAAAGCCTGTGGTTAGTGCATCAACATCGATCCTTGTATGACCTTTACGGTGGTCGCTATTCCGATATATCTGATGATCCAAGAGATGAGCAGTTAAGACGAATGTTGGTTGAGGGGGATGAAAAGGTTATCAGAGAGTGCAAATTCATTGCTGGGATCTCAAGAAATGTGGTGGAGCGGCTTAAGATGTTTAATAACATTGATGGAGTTGCCTTATATCCTCCTTTACCTCTTGGGAATGCATACCGCTGTGCTAAGTTTGAGGATTATATTTTATCGGTAGGTCGTCTCTGTGCCATAAAACGAGTTGACCTTATGATAAAAGCCCTCCCAATTGTTCATAATTCCGTGAAGCTTAAGATTGTTGGAACTCCCGATGAGCCTGGAGTTATGGATTACTATAAAAATGAGATCGCCAAACATCATCTTTGGGATCGGGTAGAATTTCTTGGTCGTGTCGACGATGAAGAGCTTATTGATCTCTATTCAAACGCTTTGGCTGTCTATTATGCTCCTCATAATGAGGATTATGGTTATGTGACCCTTGAAGCCTTTGCTTCCTCAAAGCCTGTAATTACAGCCATTGATAGTGGTGGAGTTCTTGAATTTGTCAGAAATTTAGAAAATGGGCTTGTGGTAAGTGCCGATACAGATTCTATTGGTCATGCTGTTAACAATCTAGTGGAAGATAGAGATCTTGCGAGGAGACTTGGAGATTCGGGTAGGAAATTAATTGAAGACCTCCGAATTCATGAAAGTGGTTGGGATGACACCATAACGGCACTTCTATCGCCTTTGGGTTAAGTAAATGAAAGAACCTATTCGCATAGCCTGGTTTTCTGATCTGAGCAGAGAGGGGAAACATTCCCGTTCTCTTTCAAGCTATGTTAGTAAACAGCTTCTGCCCATTTTATCGAAGACTTTCGATATCGAGGTGTTTTCCACCTTTATGGGCTCTTTTGATGCCAAAGAAGTGAGGCATTTTCTCACGGCTTTCAAACGTAATAAGGAAAAGCCTTTTGATATTTTTTTCTATCAATTTGAAGATTCTCCCAAAAGTTTCTTTAGCAGAGCACATCTAGCGCTGCTTCCTGGGGTCGTCTGGTTCCATGATTTTTTTCTCACCAATGATGGGCCCGAACCCCTGCTCAATAGCTCATGGGAAGATACCGTCATCAAATTTAACAATGCATCCACCGAATGGGCCCCTATGGATAAGGAATACACTCGTCCAAAACCCCAGGCATATCGAGAGTCCGGAATGACCTTTCTCCCGATATTTTCCTCAGAGCGTGATCATAATGAATACAAGAGAGTTATTGAGAAGAAAATTGAACATGCAAATTTGAGAAGTTTTTATCTTCCAATTCCTTGTGAACTGGTGAAGTTTCAGAACATTGGAACTTTGGATCTTAAGCTTTTGTTTTGTGGAAGTCCGAAGATAGAGCATAGGGTGCATAAATTGCTGCAGGGTTTAAGAGAGGCCCGTTCCGAGTGGAGCTTGATTTGGCTTCTGGAAGACGAGGAGCTTGAGAAAGCTAATGAGTTACTGAGAGAATTTGAGATTAGTAAAGTTGAGCTGCGCACACCTAGAAGCCCCGAACTTTTTGCCGAGTTGTTAAAGGAGGCGCGAATTTCAATTCACATGCTATTTAGTGTCTACGGTCATTTGTCTCCCTATTTGCCTCTTAGTCTTTCGTCGGGGCTGCCATGTATAGTCAGTGATTTTGCGTCCTCATCTCTTTTAGCAGATAATTTGGTGTTTAAAGTCCAGCCAGGGGATAATGAAGCCAGTCAAGTTTCCATGCTTTTGGATAAGCTAGAAGCACTAGGAGGACCAGGCAGTATTGATGTTGCTTCAAAGTTCGCAAATGAAAATCATAATCCAGAAGTAGTAGCTGGTGAATTGTCGGCAATACTTAGTAATTATGCTCCAAAGCTAGCAGATGCTATGAAGCGGTGGGTGGCGCTTGAACAGGATGCAAGGCGGGCATTGTCTTCATGGCTCTTGAGAAATGAAGAAAGAGTTTGCTTCAAAGAAGCCTTCGAGGAACTAGGCTGGATATCACAAGGGGAGACTCGATGAGAAGTTTTGCCTTTGTTGTGCCGCGCTTTGGGGAAGGAATTGTTGGAGGGGCGGAGACTCTAGTTGCTGCTTTGGCGTCAAAGTTGAATGAGGGTGGTGATGAAGTCGAAGTTTGGACTACTTGTGCTCGTGACAACAGGACTTGGGAAAATTATTTTCCGCAAGGAAATGCAGTTGAATTTGGGCTTCCAGTAAAGCGTTTTTCGGTAAATGAGCGAAACTTGGAGCTGTGGATTCCACATCAGATAGCTATTTCAGAAGGGCTTAAACTCTCTGTAAATGCCCAGCTAGATTGGATGACAAATGGAGTTAATTCAAATTCACTTTATGAACATATTAAAAAGGAAGCTGCTCATTTTCACGCGATTTTTTTTGCTCCCTATTTATTTGGCACAACATTTTTTGGCTCACTAATATGCCCAGAAAGGAGCATTTTAATTCCATGTCTTCATGATGAGCATTATGCCTATACGGAGATTGTGCAGAGTATGTTTAGGCAAGTTAAAGGTTGCCTCTTTAATTCAATCCCAGAACAAGAGTTAGCGGAAGTAACATATGGGAGCTTGAATGGCTCTGAGGTTGGAATGGGTTTTGATGTGGGAATCTACAGGAAAAGAGAGCCATACTTTAAAGAAGCGTTTCCCTACATTCTTTATGTTGGAAGAAAAGAAACTGGCAAGAACGTGCAAGTCTTAATTGATTGCTTTATCGCCTATAAAGAATTGGACTCGGAGTCTCCCTTGAAGTTGGTGATTGCAGGTGGGGGGGATTTCCAGGATTTGCAGAGGCCTAATGCTTTAGATCGTAAAGACGTGATAGATCTTTCGCATGTTAGCGAAGAGGAAAAACAAGGTCTCATTCAAAATTGTTTATTTTTATGCCAACCATCACGAAATGAGTCCTTCTCAATAGTGCTAATGGAGGCCTGGCTGCAAGGAAGCCCAGTTGTTGTCGATGCACGTTGCCCTGTTACAAGGCATCATGTGGTTGAGTCTGGTGGAGGGCTTTATTTTAGCTCTGAAGAAGACCTCATTGGCATATGTAGAGAATTTTTAGCTAATTCTCAACTCCGCTTGGAACTTGCGGAGGCAGGCAGGGCATATGTGAAGTCCAGGTATAGCTGGGATGCGGTATTGAAACGCTTTAACCAAGCAATCGATCTGATCTTTAAGCAAGGTGCATTTGGTCATCAATCATCCTGACAAAATAAGAATCAATTAAAACCAATTGGAAGGAGGGGTAAGATTTTTTCTCCTCCTTTGTCTTTGGCTCTGCACTCTTGTCATCATGGTATTTAATGGAGTGTGGGTTGTTGAGTAGCT
>JAAZON010000261.1 GCA_012797725.1 SAR324 cluster bacterium
CCGCAAAGAAATTTTAAGACTTGTGTCGCAATATTATGACGAAGCCTTCAAGCCTAAAGCTTTTGTACCCGAGAAAAGCCCCATACCTGTGTCAGGAAGAGTTTTTGATGACAATGAAATTTCTCACTTAATAGAGTCCGCTCTCGATTTTTGGCTTACTACCGGTCGCTTCGCTCAGGAATTCGAAGAAAAATTTGCAGGTTTTTTTGGACTTAATCACGCTTTATTAACGAACTCAGGCTCTTCGGCTAATCTACTGGCCTTAAGCTGTTTATGTTCTCCCTATCTTAAGGAAAGAAGATTGCTTCCAGGTGATGAAATAATTACCGTTGCAGCTGGCTTTCCAACTACCGTTAATCCCATTATTCAAAATAAAATGCGGCCGGTCTTTGTAGACATTGAGATTCCCACCTACAATATTGATGTCAATATGCTTGAGGAGGCTTTTGGATCTAAGACTCGCGGCATTATGCTTGCCCACACCCTTGGCAATCCTTTTAATATAGACAAGGTCATGGAATTTGCAGGGAAGCACAATCTTTGGGTAATTGAAGATTGCTGCGATGCACTAGGCGCAACTTACAACAATCAACATGTGGGAACATTCGGTCATATTGCCACTTGTAGCTTCTACCCGGCTCACCACATTACTATGGGCGAGGGAGGTTGCGTTCTTACAAATGATGCCCTGTTAAAGAAGTTAATGATTTCATTTCGCGACTGGGGGCGAGATTGTTGGTGTGCACCTGGTTGTGACAATACCTGCGGCAAAAGGTTTGAGCAAACCATTGGCGCGCTTCCCCATGGTTACGATCACAAGTATACATTTTCTCATATTGGCTATAATCTTAAACTTACTGATATGCAGGCAGCTATTGGTGTGGCCCAACTAGAGAAATTGCCTAAATTCATTCAGATCCGTAGGAGAAATTTCGATTTCCTCTTCAACGGATTAAGTGATCTGGAGGAGTTCTTAATATTGCCTAAGGCTACGCCAAATTCCGAGCCATCCTGGTTTGGTTTCCCCATTGCTGTCCGGCCCGAATCTCCTTTCTCCGCGCGTCAGTTGATTCGAGGCCTTGATGAAAGAAACATAGGCACAAGATTGTTGTTCGGTGGAAATCTAACAAAACATCCTGCTTATTCTGAAGTAAATTACAGAGTCGTTGGTAACCTTGAATCTTCGGATTTTGTCGTTGACAATGTGTTTTGGGTTGGACTTTACCCTGGATTAACTAATGAAATGCTAAACTTCGTACTCGAAGTAATTCACGATCTCTGCTCTAATTTTAGTTCCTGACTCTTCGGAGCATTATGATTTACACCCTTCCAGAAGATGATCTTGGCCATATTCTTAGGTACTGCACGGCTCTTTGGAAAGAACTAAAACATGAAAGAATCTTTATTAGTGGAGGTACTGGTTTCTTTGGTTCCTGGCTACTTGAAAGTTTTTTGTTTGCAAATAAAATACTGGGACTTAATTCTGGTGCAACAATCCTAACAAGAGACCCCAAGGCCTACCAAGAAAGATTTCCTAACATCGCAGGAAATCCCTCTGTTAGGCTTATCAAAGGAGACATTCGAAATTTCGCATTTCCTCCTGGTAACTACTCTTTCATAGTTCACGCTGCTAATGAAACCCTAGGACAAATCAAGAACCCAGATCCCGAAAAGGAACAATTCGACATAATAACAAAAGGTACGGAACATATTCTCGACTTTGCTTCCAAGTGTGGATGTAAGAAACTTCTTTTTACTAGTTCAGGTGCTGTGTATGGGCGTCAACCATTAAATGTCTTACATATTCCCGAAGATTTTACTCCTAAAGATGAGAGCGATTTGACATCATACGGAAAATGCAAAATTATAGCAGAAAACATGTGTTGCTCAGAAGCGATCACGCATGAATTTGAGGTGAAAATAGCCCGATGTTTTTGTTTTATTGGACCATACCTACAGCTGACTGCCCAGCTTGCCGCTGGTAATTTCATTAAAAATGCATTAGTGGGCGAACCCATTATTATTAATGGCGATGGAACTCCCCTTCGCTCATATTTATACGCTTCAGATCTCGCAATTTGGCTTTGGACAATACTTCTCAATGGGGCAAACTGTAGACCATACAATGTTGGATCTGAAGAGGTTGTCTCAATTTTTGATCTGGCAAAGGCTATCGCGAAAAGTGCCGATAAAGATCTTGCTATTCAAATTAGGGGATACTCCACACCCCATACTGCCCCAGAGCGATATGTACCTGAAACCGAGCGAGCCAGAAACGAACTGGGACTACTCCAACGAGTGACATTTACTGAGGCGATCGAAAAAAGCTTAAGATGGTTCTCAAAAGCAGGCATTTAGTCAATTCCTTGGCGTTCCCATATCCTATTCCAATTACGATCGATCCTCTCCTCCTGACCTCGGTATTTCTAATGAGATTAGTGAAACGGACTTTTAAATACTTCTTAGCCCTCAGGATAAGAACTATTTAATTGCCACAATTCCGCTTGGGATTTTGGCATGAACAACCTTCGTGCCTCCCCTACTTCAACCTAGAAATTCTCGCTTGCCCAGTTGATGTTCTTATTTCATCTTCACTATCTTTCATATCAGCGATAGATGCTGAAAACTCTTCTTGGGGAGATATTCCC
>JAAZON010000262.1 GCA_012797725.1 SAR324 cluster bacterium
AGCGCCGCACCAAGTCTAGCATGCTTCACTCTGATTTTTTTGTTTTTAATGAGATACCAAATTAGTTGAGAGCAAAACCAAAGAACGATGATAGCAATTACTATTGATATAAGACCTATAGGATTGAAACCACCCTCACTCATCTCATGAATATCATTTGTACCTAATAAGGATCAAATCCATCATCCCTCCGACTGCGTTTCTTCTATGTAAATGATACGGCCACAACCTGGGCAATTAACAATCTTATCTCCCTTATGAAGCTCAACAATGATTTGCGGTCGGATCTGTATAAAACATCCACTACAACTCTTGCTCTGCATATTGACAGGCACTATTGCGTCACCGAAATACTGCGATTTGATTCGATCGTAATTGTGCATATACGCAGGTAGAACCAAAGCTGCTCTTTTTTCCCTTTCTTTACGAAGATTTTTTTCCTTCGACTCAAGCTCAGGGAAAATTGCCTTAATCTCAGCCTCCAACTCAGCCTTTTCCGCACGATGCTTGACGACGGCATCTTCCATGGCTTTATTCTCTGAAATAGCAGCTTCCAGCTCGCCTAAGGATTCCAACATCGCCTCTTCTCTCACTGAGAGGGAACGATTGGCATGTTCAATCTCCTTTTCCGCAGCCTGCTGAACTTTGTAATTATTTAAAGATGCCAATGACTTTCGACGTGCTACGAGTTTCTCCCGTTCTTCTTTAATTGAATTTTCTTCCTTATCGAAACGTGCCTTACGCTCATTGTAGACCTTCATTTTAAGAGCAAGGTTGTTTTCAGCCTGTCTGAGATCAGTTGTCTTTTTCGCGAATCTTTCTGTAAGTTGTTTCTTTTCAGCTAATATTCGGGCAAGGGCTATGTCGACTTTTCCAAGCGCAATTAGATTCTGGAGTGATGTCCTCAAGTCCTCAGCCATTTATTCGACCTGTTCTCTTTTTTAGAATAAAAGAAAATCTCATTTTTTTAATAACTTATTAATACCAAAAACTCTATTAGCCAGCCTTATCAGCCGAAGAAACCCTGACAAATGTGAGCCCTTCATCAAACTAGATATTATCATACGAGGATCTCCACTACTCCATCAACCCCCTGGATCGGCAAAAAATGCTTTATTCCAGATATTTTATTATTATCAAAATTAATCTATCCCAAAAATTAAGATAGTGTGGATATATTTGACTTATTCTTTAATTGCTTCCATTATTTATCCCTGAAATGATGGCCCTGTAGCTCAGTTGGTTAGAGCGGCCGGCTCATAACCGGTAGGTCCTAGGTTCAAGTCCTAGTGGGGCCACCATCTTCACATTTTCACTCCTTTGCCTGCCTCCCCGCTAGGACTTGAACCCGCGGCGAGTGGAACGAGGCAAAAAATATGGCAAGTCCTGCTAAGGACTCGAGCGAAGCGAAGAGTCCTAGTGGGGCCATATTTTCCATTCGACATCTTGGACTTCGAAGCCTTTAGGCGAAGGAGGCTCGAACCCACTTACGCCCACCCATTCTTCCCTTTCCGCACTGTACAGACCTCAATTGCCGGAAATGAGTTTTTATAATCCCCTCTCAATATTCACCGAAGTTCCTCTGCAGAAAGGGGAGAACCCACACAATTTTTCCCCAACAAAAATCTTCAAAAAACTTCATTTATCTACGCAACTTTTCACACGAATCAACGAATACACAAAAGCAACTTGCTTCTCAACTCCGAGCAACAAATTGTACATGGGAAAAAGATATAGACATAAAAAAACAAAATAAGGAGAAAATCATGACCCCTGCTGAACTCATATCCCGATATGCTGTTAATAGCCCCTCAACCCTGATTCGAATGCCAAACTCTTTAGCATATTCACAAATTGCTTCCTATGGGGCTCCCTCTTCATCAAACATAGCATCAACAATACCTAGCTCTTTCTCAGCTTCCTCCTCGTTGACTACGAACGCCTTCCAACAGATAGTAAGTATTGTTTCCGAAGTAGCTCGTCGAGTGGTCGAATCTGTGCTGAGCTATCTTGCTCCTTATCTCGGTTTAGGCTCCGCTAATCTAAATAGGCAAACATCATCAGATTTAAGCAACATTTACAATTATGGAAGCAGCCTTAGCGGGAACGATTTTGTTCAATATGCTGCGGCAAAAATCAAGAATCCAAAGAACTTTTACGAGAAGATAATCAATTGGTTTTCTTATGCAGGCGATCTGGGCCATGACATCAGCAATGGATTAAGCGACGCTCGTGCAGTCGTAAGTCCATTTACAGATGCGCTCAGTTCTATTTGGGATAAAGGCTCTTCAG
>JAAZON010000263.1 GCA_012797725.1 SAR324 cluster bacterium
ACGAAGTATAGTTCCTGCAAGAGGCATGCGCAGATCTGCACGCTGGCTCGCAAGACTCTCAGCCGCATCTTTTAGCAATGAACCATGTTCAGCGTCGTTTTCGAGGTAGTTCCCGGCTTCAATACCATCCAACAGAACTGCCACAGCAACAAGAGCCTGTTGACGCAAAGGAAGCTCTCTTAATCTTTTCGTGTCCATTCCACCCCTGTTAAATCAAGGTCTGAAGCTTTAGCTTCTTCGACTCGTCGTCCATTTACTCTTGTTACCTTAGGCACTAAATCATGACGATCATATGGCCGATGTGCCTGAATATAATACCCATACCAATATCCAACTATCACTCCTATAAAAGCACAAGCAATAAGCAAACCCACAAGAGCAAGGGCTAAACTTGTATAATCATCTTTTGGCACTCTCCACCATCCAAGGAATGAAGCAAGCGCAAGGGGTATAGGCCTTCCCTTTATGTTCAACACTCCTATTTCTTCAGCCAAGGCATCTGCTGCATAACTCCGATGCATAGAAACCATTATTTGTTCTGTTTCTATCCCTGGCAACACTTGTCTTGCAAGTGTGATTAACTCTTCCTTTGATAATCCTTTTCTGAAATCCCCTTCTAATACGACTGAAACTGATGGTTTAGCTCCTTCTGGCAAAAAGTTCTGTCGCACAACAACTCGAGCTGAATAAACACCCGGAAGATTCATAAGCAGTTTCTCAAGCTGAACTGCAAGGGCTCTATCAAGTTTCAATTGATCTATGTCTCTTGATCCTGGAAGAAGCCCCTGATTCGAAAGAAGATCCTCTAATGACGCTTCGCCTCGTTGAAGTAATCCCTTTTCGTCAATTAATGCAGCGGCCTCGCCCCTATCACTGCGGTCGACCCAAACGGCAAAGTTTCCTTTTCCTCCACCTTCTTTTTTAGAAACAGAAGCTATTCCATGAGCGTTAAGGACTGCAACCATGTGATTAGCCTGGGCTTGATCTAGACCACTCCCAATTTGCTCTCCTTGACAGGCTAAAAGCAGTGCACAAGAGAGAAAAAAGCAAATCTTTAAAGACGCATCACGGATGGAAGCTTGCATAGTTTTTACTTTTCCCCCACATGGGCAATCAGTGATACCAAGAATTCGATATCACCAAAACGAATCCAGTCCCCATGACTAACTCGAAATGGATCTATCTCCCTTTGATATGAATCGGCTGCCTGCCCTCTGAAAAATACTCCCCTATCGCTCATTAGATCTTGAACCATGACCCCATTCATTCCAACAATAACCAGAGCATGAGGTGTAGAGACACTTGGATCATCTATAATAAAATCATTTGCCTTCAATCCATCACGGGTTGCAAAGTACCTTCCTTCTCTCAACTCAACAGATACTCCATCTTGATCCGCATAATTAACCAACCAGCCTACTAAGCGACCTTTCTTAACCTCTTGAGGACGCACAACTTCACCTGCTGATCCGCGACCTATATTAACTGCGCGGCTTGATACATTTGGTGTCTCCATATTTTTTTCACCTCCAACCATAGTAGTTTCCCTTGAAAAAACCTTAATCTCTTTCTTCTCCACAACTTCCTCTGGGCGCGACTCCTCAGAATCTTTCAAAACTCCTTTCTTGTTTTGAGTTTCATCAAGTACTGAAACTTTATCTTCAGTAACTTCTTGAGATGTTGAGTGCTCCTCCGACACTCCTATTTCCCCAATCGACTGGACTGTTTTTATCTCTGCTTTCTTCTTCCCAAAAGACAAACCTCCTCCTTTAGGTCTTGAACCACTCTCAATAACCACTCGCGGATTGTATGGCTCTTTTTTGGCAGTTAAGCCCTGAAAACTAGTTTGAGCTGTTTTTGGCTCCGAGTCTTTCTTGTCATCTGAAGCCCTTGAACCGGCAACAGGGGGTATTCCTGAATGAAGACCAAAGGGCGGTGCTTTACTTGGCTCTTTTGACCCATCCTCGGATGGGACATTTACAGAGGGCGTTTCGGTGGTTTTTCTCGCTTGGTTTTCACTTACTTTTAATTCCTCCGTGGCCACGGTCTTATCAACAGAGTCTTCTGATAAAACCTCTTCGGTTTCATCTAATTCATCTTCATCAAGAAAATCATCATCAAAAAATTCCTCTTCATCATCTGACAGAAATTCTTCCATCTTATCTTCAATAGATCCCTCTTCATCTTCATCAACATCATCCAGATAATCACTTAATGGATCCTCATAATCGTCACTACCTTCTTCAGAATCCAGGAGATCCATCAACTCTTCAGAGTCTTTTTCCTCCTTTGACTCAGTCTTATCCAGTGACTTGCTAATTTCTCTTGGTATAACCTCAGTTGGAACAGGGCTGAAAGTATCGGCTGAAGCTTCCTCTCGGATCTGGTTCACTGCCGAAGTCATTTCTTGCTGCTGTTCAGACACAGTTCGCTGCCGAACTCGCTTGTTCTTTTCTTTCGTGTCCGTTTGATCACCCTGCCTAAGTGTATCTAGTGCCACACCGCACATTCTGCAACGGGCTGATGCTGCTGGCACCAAACTATGACATGAGGGACACCTTACAAACGTTATTTCTGTGCTATCCGAAGACATCTTTCAACTCCTTCTAAAAACTAATTAATCAACCTCCGAAGAAAACCGGTTTTAATAACAACAATAAAAGACAAAGGAACATCAACACAAACCCAATCACAACATAAAACGAGCGACGTGCTTTATCATCAAGATCACGCAACGAGATTAAGGACTTTTTTATTGGCCCTATGTTATAATCCGCTGACAAATCATTTGAAGACCCCTTGGGTTCAATTCCCACAAGGCTTCGCATCTGCCCTGGCTGAATACTTTTCGTACCTCTGCTGCTTCTTGAAGCCTTCTGGGTGCGACGATCTGCAAAGATAAGAGAAGCCCCATTAGATTCCAAAAATATTCTTTCTTGTTCTTCATTGAAGCAAATCGCCACTGTCACACCTGCACCAAAGTCCAAGACTTTAGGTTCAGAATGAATGGACAAGCTATCACCTCTTTCAAGAACTCCCTCTTCATAATATGTACCGTTGGTACTTTGGTCTTTAACGATAATCTCGTTATCATGAGATCTTGATATCAAACAATGAGTTCGCGAAACATGCGGAACCCCCAGTGACATATCACTCGCTGGGTCTCTTCCTATTTTTATGGTGGAATTTTGTGGAATCACAACTCTTGATGGCCTAGCCCTTTCAGATACACATATGAGAGCTGGATATGCTCGCCTTGGTGGGGGAAGTGCAGTTCCAGTTTTGCCAGTCGAAATATTCATTACAGATTCAACCATTTCATCAGAGTCGACCGCAACGATAGAAATTTCCCTGCCAAGCACTAATGGGACACCAGCGTTAATATAAGTCTTAGTTCCGATCTGCTGACCATTCAAAAACGTACCATTCGTAGAACCTAAATCTTCGATCCAAAACTCTCCCTTTTCAAATCCCATCTTTGCATGTTGGCTTGAAATCTCGGGGGAATCTAATCTCACAACGCATTGATTTGAACGGCCTATCAAAATCTCTTGCTTCTGCGAGAATGATATCATCATTGGATTCTGGCCAAGAACCATGACAGCGGGAAAAACTGGGCCAGTCGAAGCAGAAGCAGATTGTAGAATTCTCACACCCGCACGATCCGGGGGTTCACTATCGCGGAGAAGAAGGTCTATGTCCAAAGCTTGTATGAAGAGTTCTAAATCAGCGATCCTTAATGAAGTCGAATTATGTTGCAGACTATCAGATAGACCTAGGGATTCTATTACCCTAGAAGATCCAAGAAATTTACATCTAAAGCTTCTTCCCCTTTCACGAATAACACGCAGCTCGATATTGTGTTCCTTCATGTCTTCAATTACGACATGAGCAAAATCGGATGCACCAATGACCACTTGGGGCCTGCGTACCAGGATTGTCTCTGGCTGAGAAACACCATCATTAAAATCAATCTCTAAAGCAAACATCCGAAAAAGCCTCTAGTGCAAACTTTATTGCTTTGTTCTTGAAGACATCAAAGAAAGCTTTTGTGACTTCATTTAACTAGATCGAAAGATCAGACAATCTTTAGGTCGACACTCCCAATCACAGTTGTGCAAAGTCAGTTCGCGTTGAAGAAACAAGAATCTTCATATCTTGTCTTCCATCAACAGATAATACCTGTGCAGAGTATAAGAATATGAAATAACATAATAAGATCCACAATTTTAGCATCTCGAACAAAAAGATCTAAATTTAAAAGAGGGTCCCTCCAAGGCTTCACAATAACAACTTGCGTTTTATTTTTTGATGGAACTAATTAAGTCACTAAAGCATCTTCATTTATAGTTAGAGAAATCAGCTTGTAAGATTCTCAAATGTTGTTGTTTGGGTGCTCGTGTAGACTTAGCTATTATTATATTTTGATTAAATAGCTTTATTGGGAAACTAGTATAGGTCTTCGAAAGCAATAGGAGAAAGCATGACTGAGCATAATAAAAAAATCTTAATTATTGATGATGATGTGACTGCCCTTGATATTGTTGACTTTCTCTTCGAGGATAAAGGTTTTGAAGTTATAAGGAGAGCTGATGGAATCTCAGCTCTTGAATGTGTAGATGAAGAACAGCCTAATATAATTCTTATCGACCTTATGATGCCTAAGATGAATGGACAGGAGTGCGTTCGTCAGATTCGAGCAAAAGGATTAACTTTACCAATAGTAGCTTTTACTGCTCTTGACGATCCTGAGGTGCATCAAGAAGCTCTGGAGGCTGGCTGTAATTTGGTGCTTACAAAACCATGCAAGCCAACAATTTTAGTGGAACATATTGAGAAGTTTCTCAATTAAAAATTTAAATTGGATTAGGAATCAGAAGGGTAGAGAAAGAAAAGGGCTAGCATTAAATTGCTGTCTCTTTTTGTTTCAGTTTGGGGACTTAGAAAATCTGTTCTCGGGATTGGTTAAGCCGAAAAAGCTGACCCGTTAGCGGTTAAGCAGAATGCGAAAAGCAGGAACAAATTAACAAGCCTGTTTCGATCCAAAAGAACTAGTGCCGCTTTTCAATAAAT
>JAAZON010000264.1 GCA_012797725.1 SAR324 cluster bacterium
TAGGTCGCCGTTCCTGTGGCTGTCCCAGTTCGGGTAGCAGTGGCAGTATTTGTAATAGTTGGGGTTGGAGTCGCTGTTCTCGTGTTTGTAGCTGTTCGGGTTGGCGTTCTAGTGGGCGTTGGAGTCGGCGTTGCGCAAAGGTACTTTCCACTCTCATCAAACCATGTGCAATCTGTCTTTATTAACGAAAGACTTAAATCTTGACCCCAATACTGGCTTCCGTCAATAAAGAGTGAAATGGCACTTATATGAGAGAAGTCCGGCATTCCTTTAACTGGATCATTTGCTGTCATGCTCGCAAATGGAAGATAAAACCAGACGTTGTTGTAATTAGGAACATTCAAACAAGATAGCACAATTGTTCCACTTGCAGACGGTGGCAAGTCTATTCCAGTTCTCAAACCCCAGACGGTTATTTTCAAGCTTATTGGCGCTCTATTTGCGCAGTCGTAATAATCTACTAGAACGTGGAACCCGTGATCGCCTGTTGCACCTAAGTTTACATCGAGTTTGAATTCATCAAATTTGTACGCCAATGAACCATCCCAGCGAAGCTGTGATGTGCCAGCTGAAAGAGGGTATTCTTGATAAAACAGCACATTGCTGAAGGTTCCTAGACCCACTTGAATTCCTTCGATCCAGTTTGCACGGTACTTTCTATAACCACCAATAGCGCCTCCTGATGCAACGTAAGACATTGCAGGATTCATTGACGGCATTGCAATAATGCTTTTGTCTACTGAAAAATCGTCTATTAAGACTTCCCCTTGCAGGCGCATAGGAAAAAGGGAAAAAATTGCAACGATTGAAACAAAGAAAAAGGTCTTCGTCTTACTTGCCATGGTGTCGCTTCCTTCGAGTTACTTGCAATCAACTGAAATCGAATACGAAAACCAAATCCTTGAAAAGCAAGGAAGGCTTCAATTTGGAAATGATTTCAGAAAGATTGAGCAAATTAGCTATATCCGCTTGCTATTTTGCAACGTCACAAGTTTAGGCATGCTAATATATTTAAGCAACATCGGTATAAAATTGTTTTGGCAGTAAATTCAACTACATGGATAGATTTCTATAGAATGCAGTATTTCTTCGGATAAGGAGGGTTCAAATCATGGCAATGAGGATCTGATTACTGGGCAGATTGAACTTTGTACATCTCGTTGTTTAATTAGAATATCAAACCTGCTATGCTTGATGGGTTCTTAAGTATGATTCGAATCAAAAGGGAGCACTCCGCCATGAAATCTCACGCAATGATTTTTGTAGTAGTATTAGCACTGGCCATTTTTACACATAACAGCGTTCGAGCGGCAGTTGTCGTTGAAGATTCTAGAATGCCTGGGGAAATTAAGAGCCAGATTCTAAGCCTAAAAGAGGCAACTGTAACTACCATAAATAATTATTTGGATTCTGCATTAGATAGTGATGCAGAAGACGCTTATGTCAGTGAAATGCAGAGCGCTAGTAGGAGCGCTCAGGCTCTTAGAAACCAAGTGTCTGTGCTTGGGCTTGCTGATAGCCCTTATTATCTAATTTTGGAGCAGATCTTGAATGCCGCAGATCTCACCAGAGTTGCCACGCTAAAATTTCAGATTGCTCAAGAAACACAACCTGCAGAAAGCACTCCGGTTCCTTTTAATTAACCATAAAGCTTCCAAACTGCAGAGGGAAGGGCCATCGGTTTCCCTTGGAGAAAAGTATCTGGTAGACGTTTAGGGAACTATACCGGAAGCCCGCTTCGCATGATTGGAAATAATATTTCCATGTGCGCAAGAATCTCTCATCGTAGTTTGCTCTAAGCAGTCGGATTCGCCTTTTGTTTTGCTCGAATTTCTTCCGCCAAAGTCTCAAAGTTTCAGCATAGTGAGGTTTTAAATTCTCGACATGGGCAATTGTCAAACCGTAGCGATTCATTTCTTCCACTATCTCTTGAAGTCGTGGAAGCCTTGTTCCAGGAAAGATATGACGTTGAATCCATGGATCTGGGGGAATTTCAGGTGGATCGCTCAATGCTATTGTATGGAGAAGTCCGACTCCATTTGGTTTCAGCAGGATATTTAGATCCCTCATGAACTCTCCATAGCAAGGTTTTGAGACGTGTTCGAACATTCCAATGCTGGTAATGAAGTCAAACATGCCTTTCACTTCTCGATAGTCTTTAAGCTTTATCTCAAGTCGATTTTCCAGTCTTTCCGCCA
>JAAZON010000265.1 GCA_012797725.1 SAR324 cluster bacterium
CGCAACGGCTCAAAGAGATTTCCAACGAATCAAGGTTGCTCTCCATAGTCTACCCCCAGAAACTAGGTTTCGTAATGTCATTTTTATATTAAATCATGATTCATCTGAAGCGTTGCCGACTTCAGCGTTTAAGATTCGCCTTGAAGATGGGGTTCGCATTAATTTTGCAATTCAGATCAAATTCCCAGGTTTCTTCGATCTCACTGCATTGGAGGTGAAGCACGATAAGGGGAAACATATGTTTAGGCTGCTTGAGATAAACGATAAAGGCATGGAACAGATTATTAGGCAAAGAGCATGAACAGTAGCGTTGTAAAACCGGTATACAACAGCGAGGATAACCCTCAAAACCTCGAAGACCTGAAACAGAGAGAGACATTGGAACTCTCGGTAGAAGAGAAGCTAATTTTAAAAGAACGCTTGAACAAAAAACAGGGTAAGGAGTTTGGAATCTTTCGAGTGGAAACAAAACTCTTTAGAAGTTTACCCTTTCTTCTAGCTTTTTCATTGACCATCATGAATGCATTCTTGTATGTATATCTTGCCCTTCATGATTTTCCCGCCATCGATAAGCGAAGCGCCGACATTATAATGCAAGAAACGTTTGGGAAGGATTATGCCTTTTTTAGTCCTGTCTATGAGTTCTTGACAGAAACAAACCCAATAGAGGAATTGAGCTTTCCTGAATTCAAACTGGCACTAACAAAACTTAACGGGAATATAAGCAAATTAGGAGTTCCGACTCGATATACGTTTTCACAACACTCATTTCACTTTCGAGGTGACAGTATTTACTGGTCAGCTCCAATAATAGAAGGTACAACAACTTTCAAACCAAAGGTTGATTAGCTTCAATTTCCCCTCTCCAATTCTCTTTATTACACCTAAGAAATTGGATAAATGCAAACTTTCGCGATAAGCAGCCCACCAAATATCGCATTTTATGCGACATTTGAGTCAGCGCGACTGGAAAGAGAACGCTCTTGTGAAGCTAACCGACGGTTTGGTATCCCCCAGCGGAACCGTTCTAACCACTAACTTGCCTTCATTATATCTCAACTATTTGGGTCCAGCGCTGATATTAACCACATAAGGAAGTGGGGAATCTGGAAAGCCGACTTATCAAAGGACGTGAAATTTCGTTTCTTAGGATCTTTGAGCTTCTCTGTCTCAGTGGCCTAACTAGAAAGATATTCCCTGTTCTGTTAGCCTCTGAAGCATAGAGCGAAGCCTTATGCATTGGAAAGACCAGAGTTGGTCCCACTTTCAACCAGCAATACCATCACTGCTCCATTTCTGTTTTGCCAATCCAGGCTGGATCCAGGCCCTCATTCATTCTCATCAATTTGTGAAACATTAATAAGAGAAAAAATCCCCGTGCGCCTTGCTAAAGGACGCACCGACACAGACAAAGTAAGGAGCGTTTGTGCCCACGAAACAATTAGTAAAAAACCACCAATGAACAAGCTTTTCACTTTACCTTGCATTATTTTTCTCCTGGATAGGAGTTTTAAGAAAATCAGGAACTATTGTGATATTTTAGGTCTAATAAACTTTGCAAGAAGCACTCACTTATCCCTGAACCAAGGCCAAATCGAGCATATATAATTGATATCCTTCAAGAAGATCTCTCGATTTTCCTGATAAAAACATACTCCTACAACTAGTGCGCCCCGTTCAGAGAGTATTTTCACCAGAGCAATTGGTTGGCC
>JAAZON010000024.1 GCA_012797725.1 SAR324 cluster bacterium
AGGGATAATGTTGGGTCTTGAGTATATAAAGGACAATGAGCTGTTTTGGGAAATTGTAACCAATTATCTAAATAATCGAATTTTCGATCCGGATCGTGATTTGCCCAATGTACTGAACTCTAAGACGGCTTGGCAAAACGAGGGGGAATTCCTCTCTGACATTGTGAGAGTGCGACACGAAGGATCCTTTCAACGAGCTTTCATGTCTTCACCTGCGGCTGTCGAGGGTTTTAGTATCTTCTTTTCGGGTTTACTGAATTTTGCCGATCAAATTGCTGATGCAGAGGAAGCGTTAGAATTCATGACAAGAATGACCGAAAGGATAGACTTTGATTTCCCTTCATTGTATAGCGCCTTTGCGCACTCGGAGCAAACGCGAGAAACGACCAAGAGAAGAGTAGAAGATCTTGTAGAGAAGAGCCAAATTTTTATTGGTAGAGTTGCCTCTCATCCTTGTACCAATGCAGGGCTTCTTACTCTTAGTTCTCTTTTTATTAATCCAGAGAATCGATTACAGTTTCAACAATATATTTTAATGAATTTAGCCTCCCAGCTTTCGTTCGATGAATTAGTTGATTTAGCTTTCAAACCTAACGCGACGAAAACACCTGCAATATGGGGAGTCTTGGAAAAAAGGATAGAAGAAAGCAGTCAGAAGGGCTTTCAACTGGAAAGACTACTTGACCATGGAACCAGGATGGTGCTTGAACGGGAATTTGAACTTGCGGGGGGTCTAAATGTTATTGATGCGGTGATGGAAAAGGGGATTGATGATCCAGAAAGTCTGCTTAGAGCCGCACTTAACACCGTCCACTCAGAGCGGCCACTCCTGGCCTATGGACTCAAGAAATGGTGGGAGCGATTTGGGAAGATTGTGCTCCAAGATCTTGAGATACCTGGGCTTTTGATTAGTGAAAAGGCAATGGAAGATTGGCTGACTGATTCATTGGCTGAGGCGGCAAATGGGGAGGAGGGGGAGACTTTAAATCCCTATCTGGAAGACTTAAATCTGCGGACGTTGTTAAATGTTTTGTATGATTCGGGGCCCTTTACCAGAGCTTTTTTGGTTAGAAAAGCTTTAATGAATTCGGAATACGGCATATTACGATCTACAAGTTCAGCAAAACGGGTAATGAAGCCGTTTTTGGAAGAGCATATTGATCTTGAACCTGCAACAAAACAAGAAGTTGCCAAGGTTCTTGAAGCAATAATAGACAGTTCTACTAGCTCAGAGCTTTGCTTCATAGGACTTCCTGGTCTGGCAAGTCGTGTATTTATAAAACCACCTTCTGAATCAGATCTTGAAGAAGCTCTGGAAGAATCTGGACTTTTATCCACAATATCAGAACATTTAGCTGACTCGTATAATGTTAGTTCTCTTAAAGACGCTGATAAAGATTGGGCAAGGGACTATGACTTTTTTCTTCCTGAACGTTTTGCGAATCTACATGAACTCGTTATAGAAAGACTTCGGAATCTGGTGTTTGGAAACATTAGGGGCAAGAAGGAAGTCTTCAAAGCTTTACCATTAAGGGCCGAAACTGCAATTGTTCAATCACTCCCAGTGCAGCAAGAAGAATTACGTCGGCAAAATAAATTAAGCGCACCGGAGATTTTAAAGGAGATTGGCCGCAGAGAAGGAGCTCCCGGTCCAAGATTCCTTCAGCTCTATTTCCAGAGTTTTCCAATGCCTCCGGAAAAGAAGGCAGAGTTGATAGATGTCCACGACGATATACCAGGGCAAACGAAGCTCGTTGCTTATATGACCATTCGAGAAATGGCCCCAGGTCTTATTAGAGCGGGTGATACTTTGGGGCCACTTCGGGGATGGGGTTCTTTGGTGACAGTATACAGTCTTACTCGTGAGGGAGATGAAGATCGGCCTTTGGTTGTAAAAGTTCTGAATCCAAATGCGGAAGCGCGTGTTGAAGAAACCATGGGTAGAGCACGGCGTTGGGTTAATAAGCTCCTGGAAAATGAACCTGAGAATCAAGTTTATAGGCATATTCATCAATATATTCTTAATGAGCTTGAGGCTTGGCTATTATCTGACATACGTGATGAGCGCTTCGTTGAACTTGATAAAATCTTCAGAAATAGGTGGCATGATTACAAAATCGGTAAGAAGTATTCAATAGGCATACCGAGAAGTTATGATGTGAAAGATTTCATAGATATTGAGTTGCTTCACGACACCGAGAATCCAAACATCTATGTGAAAGTTGAAGAGGAGATTCAAGGCAAAAACCTTACTCAATTTAGCCCTGCCGCACAAACCGATTTTGACAGAGGCACACTTTCTTTGTCTGATGCAAAGGAAATTATGACATTGATAGTGAGCAACTATATTGAACAAGTGCTTACTGGTTTAGTCCATTCAAATCCTCAGCTAGGAAATTTTAGATTAAGATCGGATGGTAAAGTATTTATAATTGATCGTAATTATTTTCTTGAATTCAATGACAGAGAGAAGAAATTGTTTAAGACATTGATCCGAGGAGCCGTCTTTGGCGGCGATACGAAGCGAAGGCTCTTAGATTATTTCTTTTCCGATCCCGAAAATTCCCGTGTTGATGAACAAGACAAACTTAGGATTTATGGAATGCTTCAAAATTATAAAAACGAGGTATCTTTAAATGGGCTTTCCCGGCTGCTAGCAGAACTTAAACAGAATGGGCTAAAAATACCACTTCGATTCTCGTTATTGGCAATTAACTTCAATGCCCTTGACAGTATGTGTAGAGATCTTGGACTTCGTGGTCTGGCGGATGCAATCAGCTCGAGAAAGATTTTACCAAAAATAACGCCAGGACTCTCTTAAGATACGTCAGTCATCTTGACGGCAGGAAGGATCTTCTTTTTTCATCAAGGTGAAGGGCCAGTTCTCCATTCTTCAGCTCGATTGCCTTATAGTTTTTCTAACCGATTAGCTGGTGGCATCCATAAATCAGTATAAAAGAGGCGCATTTTGATACTGACGGTTCGGAAGGGGAAAAGATTGACCTTTTCTATTCTCAGCCAGCAGATAATTTGTTAAAATTTATTCCAAGAGGACTCATTAATGGAGAAGATTGTTTGAAAATTCACCTCATTTAGCGAAGCGGAAAGGGCTGAGTTAGAGTATTACCGCAGTTTATTCATCCACGATAGAGTACGGATCCTCATCTCTCTTATTGGAATAACAAAACCCGAAAATGGAATTATCGAAAGATCTGTTAGAATTTATCCACTTGCTCAACGAAAAGAAAGTTGAATATGTGGTAATCGGGGGCTAGGCTGTGGCGCTCCACGGTAAGCCTCGCTACACAACGGATATTGACATCCTTATTAGGCAAGATCCCGATAATGCGGCAAAAATGATTTTGGTCTTGCAGGAATTTGGTTTTGGAAGTTTGGGGATTTCCTCTGATGATTTTCTCAAACCCGACCACATTATACAGTTAGGAGTCGAACCTAATCGCATCGATTTGCTCACTTCCCTGTCAGGTGTGTCATTCGATGAAGCATCTCAAGAGAGAGTTGTTACCTCAATCCAAGGCGAGTCAGTTCCAGTTATTGGACTGGGTGCGTTAATACGAAACAAGCGCATCGCGGGTCGGGACCAGGATCTCGTGGATGCTCGATATCTTGAGAAGCTCTCAGAAAAGAAATGATGTACTAGCGCAAACCAGTCAGATCTCTTACCATGTAAAAAGTAGTGGGGTACTAAAAAAAACGACTTTAATATAAATTGTTGCGACATATCCCATGGCAATCATGCAAGAATTCAACTTCCTTATAAATTTCCCACGCGGTATTAATAAAATTAAGAGCATTATGACGGAGATTTAAAATGACTTCCTTAATGAGACCCTGGGCTCGGTCTTGTGTTGTGTTGTTAGCAACATTTTCTATCAATACATCATCTTGGGCTGGAGCAGCTCCGAGTGCTCAATCACCTGCGCCTACTATCGTGCCCTCGCAATGACGGTGTTGTCAGGGTGTTAGCAACCCACGTGAACGGTTACTGATTTTTGAGGTTTTTAAAAATTCCTTAACGATCCTGTTCCTGTAATACCTGGCATTCCTCTCAATACTCAGTTCTTGTCCGAGTGCCAGCCTCTCTTTGTTACTTAAAAAACCTTTTGCACCACATCATTACTAAGAACTTCGTGCTTTGGTGCAAGGCTATATATCTGAGGCTGGGTTTTCATCCTCTACGGCTTGCCTTGGGCTTTCGCCCAAGATCTCGCTTGCCCTGCTATCACCAATGATTTTTTGTCAAAAATTATTGGCGCAGGGTTTTTTGCATAAAGGATACTTTCTCTCGTTAATAAGAAATCTTTTTTTAACCACGTAGCACCTATTTTAGAAAGCAAGCTCCTATAACAACCTCGCTGTTTTCCTATTTTTTTTATTCGGCCGTTCTATCTACAGGAGGCTCTCCCTTTCTTCTCCAGGTAGCGTTGATGATATTCTTCAGCTTCATAGAAAGCAGAAGCGGGGAGTATTTCAGTTACTATTGTTTTTTCAAATTGCCCATCCGCAACTAGAGCTGCCTTCACGGCCTCCGCCTGAGCCTTTTGCTCGGGGGTATGATAAAAAATTGCAGATCTATACTGCGTGCCGATATCAGGGCCTTGCCCGTTTAAAGTGGTTGGATTGTGTATGTTGAAGAAGACTGAAACAAGGTCTCGATAGGAGACTATGGAAGGATCGAATTCGATCTCTATTGCTTCGGCATGGCCTGTAGAATCGCTGCATACTTCCTCGTACGACGGATTCTCAACATGTCCACCGGTGTATCCGACCTTGGTGTTAAGAACTCCTGGTAGCTTGCGAAAAGCTTCCTCGACTCCCCAAAAACACCCAGCGGCAAAGGTGGCTTTAGAGCTTTGTGATTGAGATTGGAGCCGTTGGGATGATGTATCGAAGAGATGTATCAAATTCCCATATCCTTTTGCCTCCATTTCCTTAAGTGGTACAAAACGTAAAGCTGCTGAGTTGATACAATAACGAGAACCAGTAGGCCCAGGCCCATCATCAAAGACATGGCCAAGGTGAGCATCACTTAGAGTACTTCGTACCTCGTTTCTAAGCATACCGTGACTTGAGTCGGGTTCTATCACCACAGCATTGTTGCTGATGGGTTTTCGGAAACTTGGCCATCCAGTGCCAGAATCGAATTTGTCTTTCGAGCTAAAGAGGGGGACCCCTGAAATTATATTAACATAAATGCCTTCTTCTTTGTTGTCCCAATATTTATTGTCAAATGGAGCTTCTGTGCCATTTTGCTTTACTACGTAATATTGTTCGGGGCTTAATAGCTCGCGAAGTTCATTATCATCGGTTGGAAAACTACATTGACTACTCTTATTAGAGTGGTTCGAGTCTTTAGTTCCCATTTCAGCCTCACTATATGCATGTTTAACAAAGGTACCGAGGTTTAGCAGTAGAAGAGTTAACACAAGCTTTGAGAATATAAACCTTTGCTCCATCTTTTCATCTTAGCAGCGGAGATTAAGATCAACAAATTCGTAATATCATACAAGCGGAAGATCCTCCCTCCCTTTTACAATTTCGCCCATTCTTTTAGCGATTAAGGGATTACGTGCTAACTAATCAAAATTAAAGAATTAATAATTTTGGAGAAGATAAAAAAATCAGGAAACTTTTCACAAAGATTATCGATTACATCTTGTATTTCATTTTAATTACATAGGAAGGAACACCATGGGAAGAGCATCGAGAAGAAAAAATGTTGTAAGCTCGAAAGATCTGAAAGCAGGAGAGATTGTTAAGCTAAGGTCTTTATTTGGCATACCACCTTACGGTGTATATAAGGTTGAGGGAGTCAATGGAGAAATGCTCTATTTATCAGCAGGAAGCATAAGCCTTGGGGCGGACTTGAAATGGGTTCAGATTGTTGAAAGAGGCCTCATGGAACCGAAGAGCTGGCTTCATTCCGAAATTGCGGTGATAAAAGCGAATTTGGATCTTTCCGAGTGTCCTCATTGCAGAAGATTACTTGCAGAGTGTGAGGAGAAGCTGAAGGCTGAAGGATTGAGTTTAGAAGGGCACCAGCTTCATTAGTGCCTTAAATTCGAGTAATTATTGCTCTGGTCTTTTACTGAGGCTTTTAGGCTGCTTTAGAGAGATTTCGAGAACGAAATCTATCTATAAATGCGTTCTCAATGCGACCTAAAAGACTTAACAGACATGAGTATTGTTTTCGGCGTAAGAAATCCCTCATGCTTTGTTTTTGAAGGACACGGGGTTTTGCATCTAAACGCTCATGAATGATCTTGCTTGCTTGATTGAAATATGGCTCGAAACCAATATTATTCCAGTGACAGTAATGATTGAAAGTGACGCCTTCCTTCTCATCAAGAGGAATCGAAAAATCAAGTCTGAGTTCACTCTGTGCTTCTATCTTCAAGATTCTCTCAGAGTTTTTTTCTAAAAGGCTAAAGAGCGACAATATGTCAAGGGCATAATCTCCTAAAAAACCTTGTCCAACAATCGGGGCTTTCAAATCAAAGTCATCTAAGTCTAACGCTGAGAAGACCATGAAAACGTGATCCATTGCCTCATAGAGAAGAATTTGAAGAACATCGAATTCATACTTTTCGGAGATTCTGTCTCTTAATGATTTTGCGCGAAGCAGGCGTTTTGATGCTAGTTTAAACCTTTCAAGATGATGCTCGGCTGTGCATGCGGTGGTTCTCAAGCGAGCCAATTTCCCAGCTATATCTGTGTATTCAAAAAATCTTTTTTCTATGCCATCGATATAATCGTTCATGTCTAAACCTCAAAGCATTATTGTTCTGGAAAACATTTCATAGAAAATGCTTTTTATCCTCTTAACAGATAATCCACGGTCAAATGAGATCTGCTTCAGGTAATAGGACTTAGAGTATGGGTCTTAGACCAAAAATAGGATATTTTCTGAGGCTCGATACGTCTGGAATGTTAAGACAAGCGTGGGAGCATTGGCATGAGGTTCTCTTTATGGATTGATAGACTACAAAATGAAAGGTGCAATTAATCCAAGATCCAAGTATTTCTGCTTTAGGTCAGACGGCAGATGTTTGAAATCACGAATCTTCTTACGACAAGTCTTTTCGCCACAGATGCAATTCGTCTCCCAATGGCTCTCATACATGGTTGTCGAATAGTCGAAAGTAACTTCTTTATTTTCTTGTATGTCACGAATTGCAATCAAGAATACTTTAGCATCTTCGTAAACGACATCCCCGTTAGGGTTGCATGAATGGTTAATAAGATCGTCTGCTTTGCCGGATGGCCCCATGAAGCAGGCCTGATTGATTTGTAAAAAATGGCAGTTCTTGGGATTTAGAAGCTCAATATACTCAGTCTTAGTGTGCTCTGGGCCTGTAAATTCGATAATAACCTCTCCTTTTGGAATCAACGATGTGGCAAATACACCTTTTCCCTTAGGCGTTTCTTGAATTCTAAGTTTGGATTAATTCATTTTTTCGTATACACCTTTGTTTCTGCAAATAGTTGCCAGAAAGGCAAAGAAGCAAGGTTTTAAACCTTTGAGATCTCCTGGAAGCTCCACCAACGGAGCATGTGCTAGAGACCACAAAACCTCTTTGCCTTTCTTGGCTTAGTACGGATGCTGGGTATAGGAGATCCTAAGAAGCTCAGGGTTTCCTGTCGAAGCTATTGCAGGTAATGGCGAGCGGAAAATTCCGCCGCAGCTCTCAGTTCCTTACCGAGGGCTTCAGGGCTCAGGCTAGTAAATGCCGCAATGTCGCTGACGAGCCCTGATGCTAGATCTTCTGGAAGCAGACGATGCCTGAGAAGTGTCTGAAATTTCTGGGATGTCAGATTCACCGTCCTAGTATGCGTCTTTCCCGCCGAATCCAGAAGTTCGTCAAAGGGCATGGCACGAATCCCTTGGGAGGTCGGAACCACCATAATCTCAGTCGCACCCTCAAGCGCGAAACGCGCAGCCGCTTCGCCAAGAGCACTGGTGAAGATGACGTCTTCTTCACATGGAGCTGCACAGCGAAGCCCGAATCCGACTTTTTCCGAGATGATGTCGAGCTTTCGTCCCGTAGCTTTTAATGCCTGAGGAACACCAAGCTCTTTGAAGCGGTTAATTACTCCCCACTCAAGAAGGTTTTGCGAGGGAATCTTCGCAAGCCGGATGTTACCGTACTCGTCAAGCACAATTCCCCCAACCATTGGGAAACTTGTTTTGACAAGCTCGGCAATTCCAGCAATCCTTGAGATTACTCCCTCTGCAACCAACACCACTGCGCCTCTGTCGTGAATACTGAGAGGGGTTTTCTCAGCGAGCGCCTGGCCTTTAAGAAGGCTGCCAACTATTGTGTCGATGACGAGCTTCATGTCGAAGCTCTCAGCTTCCTCGGGCAGCATCACGAAACAATCAGTTTCGTGCGCGATTCCGAGGCTTAGAAAGCCAGCATCTCGTCCCATGCAAACAGCGATGAAGGCTCGGTCTCCTGTGGTTCGGGAATCTTCCCGAAGAGTTTTC
>JAAZON010000266.1 GCA_012797725.1 SAR324 cluster bacterium
ATGTAGCCTAGATTTGATCGCTGCAACGCTTAGCTGCATTATTTCACTGACTGCTTGATTCGATAAGCCATCAACATCTCGGAGTATAAATATTAGCTTATATTCATATGGAAGCTTATTAACAGCGCGTTGAAGTGTCTGCCTTAATTCGTCTTGAGATCCAATCGATGTTAATTGCGAAGTGCTATTTCCATTGCTGTGAATTTTATCTTCAAGATGCGTCTCACATTCATCAAATGATATGAGATTCTGTCTTCTATTTCTTCTAAGCTTCATGAACGCGGTGTTGACTGTAATTCTATAGAGCCAGCTTGAAAAAGCCGACTTGGCTTCAAAGGAAGCAATCTTTCGGTATATTGTAACGAAAACATCTTGAAGAACTTCTTCAGTGTCTTCTTCACTTCGTGTTAAGCGCATTGCCAAATTATGCACTTTTTGTGAGTAACGTTCGACAAGCTCTGCAAAGGCCAGCTCGTCACCGCCCTTCATCAAATCTATCAGTTCTTGATCCGATTTCTTTTGAGTTGTCATCCTTCGAACCTTTTTGCATGAGTTGACTTTCACTACCGTTTGATTGCAGTATTTCCAGCTTAGAGGGCCGATTTGTCACAACTTTGTAAAAATTATATTACTGAGCTGAAAGGTTTAAGATTACTTAGCTATTTAACTGAATTTGTTATTGGATCCGGAATAGGCTAGCCTTTAAAAGGCGAACGACTATTCATTATTCTGGGCTTTGTTTTGCTTATTTCATGGAGCATTGCCGTTCATATGGCAAAAAACGTAACCTATAGAATCAAGTTAGACTGTTAATTAATCAGGGATTCCTCATGGCAGAACGCAACGTATTTTGTAAAAAATTTGAAAAAGAACTTCCAGGCCTTGAAAAGGCGCCTTTTCCTGGGCCAATTGGTCAAAAAATCTTCGATAATGTCTCGCAGGAAGCGTGGGATGCATGGAAGGAAATGCAAATAAGAATGATAAACGAATACCGCCTGAATCTCGGCGATAAAAAAGATTATGAGATGCTGATAGAGCAGATGTTGTTGTTTTTAAATCTCAAAGATTAAAAACCGCTTTGACAGTCTGCTTAACGGTTGTCGACCTTCGCCTATTGAGGCCAACTCTTTGAAAATACTATAGATTATGAATACGAGAATCTTGCTTCGTTCCTGTTGTCGTAGGCCTTCACTTTTCATAATACACCGAAAACTTGATAACGCTTTTTGTGCTCAAGGCAAATCCTCATTTGTCCGATAACTCTTGCATAGGGAAGAAGTAGTTGGGTTCGTGAATTGTAGTGTGTTTGTTTTTTTAGATGTAGGGATGCGTAACTTAGTGTAGGAAGGAGCCCCATGTACGGCAAAAACGCACATCAAGCTTACCAGACAGTACAAGTAACAACCGTTGATCGCGGTCGCCTTTTGCTCATGATGTATGAAGGCGCAATTAAGTTCCTGAAGCAATCTCGCGCCGGAATCGAGGCGGGTGATATTGCTAAATTCTGCCGCTTTTTAAGCAAAGCCCAGGCCATAATTGCGGAACTTATGAATACCTTGGACTTCGACAAGGGTGGTCAAATAGCCCGTGATTTGGACCGTCTTTATGACTTTATGCTTTTTTATCTTACTGAGGCAAATCTTTATCGGGATCCCAAGCGCATTAGTAAAGTCATTGGCCTTATAGATACAATATACAGCGCCTACAAAGAAATTATTGAAGGCCAAAAGGCTGAAGCCTCTATCGCCCCTGAAGAAAGTGAGCAGGTGGGTGAGGCTGTTAAGCGAGTACAAATTTCTCTTTAATCGGGTCTTTCTCAGTGATGAGAAAACCGGTCTTGCCCGCGTAGCAGAATCGCGGAACTGCGAATTCGCGAAGCAGGGCTGATGAATAAAAAGAGGATAAATCCCAAAAGGATCTTCGTGGACAGGGCTCTCGAAAGAGGGCCCTAGTCTTATCAACTACTTATCTTTTCTCAAACAATGTGACATAGCAGGTGGATTAGTTTAAGGACGATTGGTGCTTAATCGAATCGAAGGAGCCTTTGTTAACATCTTAAATTCACGGATGTTTTCAAATCTTTATCGCACTTTTTGCTCGAATGAAATGATATGAGTGATTTTGAAAAACTATCTGCACTCATGAAGGCAGATTGGAATAGGCGCTTGCGCCATGACTATCGCTTTTGGATGAGTGATGGTGTTAGTGACGATCGAGTAATGTGGGAATCTGGTGCTCGAGATTTTGGAATTCTTTGTGAAGGAATTACATTTTCGGGGCAAGAGTCTTTTCTCGAACTTGGCTGCGGAGTAGGGCGTCTCTTAGCGTCAGCCCTGAAAAAGTGCGGTAGGGTTATCGGTGTGGATGTGTCCGAAGAGGCTATTAAGAAAGCGGCAGAACTACTTCCTGCAGATCCTAAACTGCAACTAATTGTTGGAAATGGTTACAACTTAAGCGAAGTGCAATCAGGATCAATAGATCTGGCTGTGAGTTTCGCAGCTATTACTAGTATGCCAACCGATGTGATAGCAAATTACCTTGTTGAGCTCTATAGAATACTCAAACCCGAGGGCTATATGCGACTACAAATCTACCTTGGAGAGGAGCAACGGTTAGCGCATGCCGATACATTGCATCTTAGATGCTTTAAACCAGAGAATTTTAAAAAGGGCTTAGAGGCTGCAGGCTTTGACATCGAATGGATCAAAGAACTCGTACTTCCGTTCCAAGTATCATTCAAAGAGCATGGTCTAGAGACTTTCATTGCTTCATTTAGAAAATCAAATAGAAGCCCACTTCATCCAAATGAAATTTCAAGGCTTTTGCTTCCTCTGGGCGAGTCAGAGACAGAAGGGAATCAGCCTATATCACCGATTGAATTTTGGATGTCCTATAACTATGCAAAAACCCTGCTTGAAGCAGGCGATTTTGAGAAAGCAAGAGAGGCAGTAGGTTTTGCTTCAGACGTGTGCAAAGCGACTGCATTAGATGTTTCCGATCTTCTACAGGAAATCATCTCTGAGATAAACAAGAAGGAAGCTGCGCAAGCTGAGCGAAAGGTGCTTTCTGTCGGGGTTTCATTTGAGGGGAGGCCTGAGATCTTTGAAAAAAACCTGAAAGCTTTGAAGGATGCGTTTCCAGAGCTTGCGGCCCAACTTCAAGATAAGTGTGACGAGGCAGCACCAGAAATCCAACAAA
>JAAZON010000025.1 GCA_012797725.1 SAR324 cluster bacterium
CTCACTATAACTACTCAGAAAGTCTAGGTGAAGCAAGGTGCAATTGGAATCTAACAGCCAAGATCAATCATACGCATTCAGCCCCCTAATGAGGCCGCGTAGTAGGTATTGAACGCTTTCTTTCGAGCCTTTGAAAAGAACGAGAATCCGCTACAAGAGAAGTCTTTAGCCCGTGCGCTTGCGGACACGTTTCTTCCTTCGCCCCCTGGCCAGGGCTAAGTGCTACGGAGGAAGCGTGGCCACAAAGGCTCGGGCTAATGCATTTTCTTTTAGCAGGTTCTACTTTTTTTCAAAGGCTCCAAAAATGCGTTCAATAATTGCCATGCGGTCTCACTGGGCGGCTGAACAGGGACGATTTATTTTGGTTTTAGCAAATCTCAATTGCACTTTGCTTCACCCTGGCTTTTTGAGTGGTTACAAGAAACTATGCTAACATCCCCGATTAATTTATAATCAACTTCGCTTAATATATCCCAGCTTCCACCTGAGACTCCGGCAAAGATTATCTCCTGGCCAACGACATCTCCATTAACTACAGCCTCACTCTCCCTGCTCTTCAGTCGAATCTCTGAAAGCGATGATTGCCCCTTTTCTCGCATTGAGATCTTAACCGTAACTGGATTATCAATTGCAGCAATCGCGCGAAGCCTTCCTGCTGAATCGAAAATTGACAGGTCTGTGGCTGAAGATATTTGCACCTGAATCAAGGTTGCAACAACGAGAAAAAGATGTGTTCCCCTAAATAAAGAAAAAAAACACCGCATATGACTTATCCCAAAATGCAAAAACAACAGCGGGCTTTCAACATCTAATACATCAAGTACTTAAACTGTACGTTATTAGTAAATAAGAGTCTTATGTTAGAAATACTCTCCAGTGCATTCCTTAACTCAGCAAATTTTTCTCTTGGGTAATACAAATGAGGGAGCTCACCAGCTTGAAGAGCCTCACCTGCAAGCTCGCAAACGGCACTTGCTGCGTCATAGACACTCCCAAAATCATCTATAAGGCCAAGTTCCTTGGCTTTTTCTCCAAGAATTATTCGACCATCAGCAAACTGCTGCACTTTTTCAATAGGAATCTTTCTTCCTTCCGAAACATCTCTGACAAATTCTTGATGGACTCTTTGAATTGTTTCCTGGAGAAATTGTTTTTCATTTTCGGTCATCTCCCGAAACATGTTCCCCACATCTTTCAATTCCCCACTCTTAATTGTTACAAAATCAACCCCTGCGAAGTCGGTTAGTTTTCTCAAGTTAGGAAGCTGCATTATTACACCTATCGAACCTGTCAAAGTACCAGGCTGCGCATAGATCTTGGCTCCACCCAAGGCTGCGTATAACCCGCCAGAGGCCGCCACGGCTCCAAGCGAGACTACAACTGGTTTCTTCTGATTGCGAGCATTTAGAGCCCTCACTGCCTGATAAATCTCTTGAGATGGGCCCACTGCGCCACCAGGCGAGTTAATACGAAGCACTGTTCCTTTAACCTTCTTGTTCTCAGCCTGTTTATAGAGTTCTTTAATTACAGATTTTGAGTCATAAATCTCGCCGGAAAGTTCGACTACCGCTACTGATTTCCCTACCGAAGGAAGCCCATCGGAAACAAAAAGCCCTATCACTAAGCCAGAAACGCCAATAACAACAGGCACAATTATAAATATAATGACGAAGATGGTAATTAGCTTCGCAAGCCAAATAAAATACTCTCTC
>JAAZON010000267.1 GCA_012797725.1 SAR324 cluster bacterium
AATTTGCTATTTCTGTATTGCCATCGTATAGAATGTTATTCTCTAAATTAGCAGTGCCTGCCAATAGTCCTATGGAGCTTCCTGTCCCCGAGGCCTTATTCTCAAAGAAAGTGCTGTTCTTAAAAAAGATCCCAGGATTACCAGCAAACAAGACTCCTGCAGCAGAGACTGCCACATTGCTAGAAAAGGTAGAATTCAGCACATCCACCCTATGAACTGATACTAAAAACAGACCTCCACCCAGCGAACCCCCTGATACAGAATTATTGGAAAAGGTACTACCTGTAATACTCGACGTTGCGGTGCCACTTGTTAACGAGGCGATAACAGCCCCGCCATTAGAATCCGCATAGTTTCCGTCAAAGGTACTTGAAGTGATGTTTAGAGCCCCGCCTCCAGTGGCCATTCTTAGGCATCCACCACTGCTATTTAGCGAAATGTTGTTGCTGCACGTTACCCGCGTCAGGTTGAGTGCCACCGTTGCAGGAATTGTTACGTACATACCTCCTGCGCTAGGGTCAACCGAAGCTGTGTTATTTGCTATGTTATCAGAAACAACCGTATCCGTGATATTCAATCCAGTAACTGCAGACAAATTAACACCCCCAAAATCTTTCCATGCACTGTTTGAGCTAAAAGTGGAATTATTTATATTTATTGCCCCTGCTGTTGATGAAAGCTGGCCTCCACCCAATGGTCCAGCAGAAACATTATCTGAGATAGTCAGCCCACTTGCTGTTAGGTCTCCCTGAGATACTACGTATAAACCACCGATACCAACCCCAGCGCTATCAAAGGCAACATTATCCGAAACATCACTATTAGTCAGAGTTGTGGGTCCTGCCGATGTTTGCAAAAGAAGACCGCCAATTGCTGAACCAATATTTCTCTTAACATTAAGGGATGAGACGGAGGCACCACTAGCACCCATAGCAATCACAATACCAGCACCATAGGTGCCAGCGCTATTATCCAAGATGTCGGAATCTGATAAACTAACGCTTCCATTACCCGATACGACAACAAGGCCTCCATACAACACCTTGGCAGTATTAGATGTGATATCGGAGGAAGAAATGGCAACATTGCCATTTCCATGCTTATAGATACCACCTATAGCATTTGCAGCATAATTCCGATCTATAATTGAATCAGTAACAACCAATTCCCCAGCGTGAACCAATCCCCCAGCATTTTCTGCTCTGTTATTCGAGAGCTTTGCTTCTGAAAGGGTCAAATTTGATGTGCTGACACTGCGAATCGCTCCACCATCTGCACCATTTACTGAGCAATTTTTGATCCAAATCTTGGAGAAAGTTGTTTTGACATTTGTCCTTACATCGAATCCCCGATCAATCGATCGGCAATCGATGATTGAAAGCCCTGCACCAGCTCCAGTAATTGTGAGTTCATCGCTAATATCGTAGTCACCAGTCGCGGCTAACTCTTCACCGACCCCTGCAATTACCATGGGGAATATTCCGGATGGAACAACTATGGAATCCGCGCCAGCCAACGCATTCGCTTCCTGTATGGCCGCCCTGAGAGTGCAAGCACCTCCAGCAGTTGCGCATACACCATTTCCAGGAACTGCATCAACAACATCGGTGGTCGATGTGACGGTAAACGTTGCACTAAACGCATTCGACGCGAAAAACACCATTAGAAGAAATTGCAAGGACTTGTTCATATGCCTCCTCATGGGATACTTGATATATGTGCTTCTTATCACATACGCTGAAGCAGAGCGACTTAAAACTTTTTTATTTTTCAATTGCTTCGGTGAGTTCCAAACACACGTTAGAGGACTCAGTCAAACTTTCTTTGTCGACCTTCTGAAGTTTTAGTTTTGAGTATTTCGTTCTTGAAAAATATCGAAGCTTAACCGAAATAATTCTAGGAATGAGAAAGAAAAATCCAATATTGTAGTTGCACTCAGCTTCGTTGAAAACTGAAGCATAGTTCTCTGAACCACTTAGACTCCTTTGCATCCTTCCCGCTCCCATGTTCTATCAAAAAACGAGCCGGCCCTTCTATAACGTTATTATGAAGAATCGTAGGCAAAGCCACCCTTCAATTTCATTTTTCATGCGTTATGCGTTCTTCGAGGCAGGGCACAAAGATTTGTGCTGCTGCCCCTTTTCTCCTCCTTTGCCCCCTCGAGGGCTTTTTCCTTGGGAATAACGTTAACAGAAGCTTAGCGAAGCCTAAGTTTTGCGATCGGTGACTTCTCTATTGTTGAGCCTTTGGAGTTGTTAGCATTTAAGATTACAACTATATGACATCACTATACTTTTATTCTCTTTAGCAGAAGTCTTGTTGCGCCGAAAAAACGATACGAGACTCGCAACTACAATCTTTCCAATATTGCATATGCCACTATTCCTGGGGAACTAACCAATATTGGGTATACGATTTGCCCCCAAATTGGGAGTATGGAAATAAAATATTTAAAAAAGATTCTAAGGAACAGATTCGATTAAGAAATGGAATTTTCAATACTAAAGGACATTGTAATCATCTTCTCCCTGTCGATTTTGGTTAATCTGCTTTTTACCAGAATAAAAATACCAAGCATTGCAGGCTATTTAATTACAGGAATAATCGCAGGACCCCACTTGCTGTCATTAGTTCATGCAAAGCATGAAATTGAATTGCTTTCCGAAGTGGGTGTCGTATTCCTTCTCTTTACAATTGGGATGGAATTCTCGTTAAAGCATCTTCTTAAGATACGAAGAATTGTTTTTGTAGGCGGACTGCTTCAGGTCTCAATCACTGCTTGTGTCTTCTTTTTAGCCTCGCATTATTTTGATATGAGCTGGCAAGCTTCTCTTCTATATGGCTTCCTTGCCGCCCTAAGCAGCTCCGCCCTTGTGTTGAAACTACTTCAAGAAAGATCTGAACTTACATCAAACTATGGCCGAACAGTTCTAGGAATACTTATCTTTCAAGATTTGCTATTTGCACCCCTTTTGCTCTTTATTAACGTGCTGGGTGATTCTTCTCTAAACATCCCAAAAGAACTAAGCAACTTGTCAATAAAAGCCATTATTATCATTGGATTGGTCTATATTGGCAACAAATGGGTAATACCAAGAATCTTGCATTTCGTTGCCCTGGCAAAGAATCAAGAACTTTTTATGATGAGCATTTTTCTCATATGTTTCGGAGTCGCACTGGCTACATCAAAACTGGGGATGTCTCTTGCCTTTGGAGCTTTTCTTGCTGGATTAATGATCTCCGAATCAGAGTACAGCCATAATGCATTCGGCAGTCTGCTTCCAATAAGAGATGTCTTTGCAAGTTTCTTTTTCGTTTCCATAGGAATGCTATTTGATATTTCGTTTGTGCTTGAAAATTACCAAGCTGTGCTAATCAGCACACTTCTGATTGTCGTTATTAAGAGCCTAATTGCCGGAACCACGGGATTCCTTCTTGGTCATACTCTGCAAGGGATTGTCTTGATTGGGCTGGCACTCAGTCAGGTTGGAGAGTTCTCCTTTATTCTGGCCAAGTTGGGCTTCCAGAAGTCCATATTATCTAATTATAGCTATCAGTTATTTCTCGCTGTATCAGTACTGACAATGGCATCATCTCCCTTCCTGATGCAGCTTGGGGCCCCCTTTTCCAAAATCTTACTAAGGCTTCCTCTTCCCAAGTTCCTAGTGGAGGGCCTATTCCCATTGAAAGAAATTGAAGTTCCTGACATCAAAAATCATTTGGTTATAATTGGGAAAGATGCCAGCGCAATAAAACTCTCAATGATGGCAAAGTATAATCATCTCAAGCACATTTCCATCGTCTTCGATCCTGCATTGGCCCGCGAAAAGATGAATGACGGGGATCTCGTTATTTATGGGGATGCCGTAAACGAGCCAATACTACACAAAGCTCATGTTGATACTGCTGATATCATAATTGTATCCGTAGGTAATGTCATTGCTTGTATGT
>JAAZON010000026.1 GCA_012797725.1 SAR324 cluster bacterium
CAGGCATGCCAGGAGCACCAGGAGAAGTAACCAAAATGATTCCATTTGGGGCTTTGGCTGGTAGTGCCCATGCCCGACAAGCTGAATTAGAGGGCGGAGAATACTGGCAGCAGGTATTAAGTGGAGTATTGGGTGGAATGGCTGAAGTAGCTACTGAGATGCCGGTTTATACAGGCATTACCAAATTACTTCAAAGCACTGGAGCAATGAAAACCGTCAACCAAGGAGCTCAACAGCTCCTGCAAACTCACGGTCAAAAAGCGATTGAATTTCTAAAAGATTTGGCTCTGCAGTCATGGCAGGAAGCGGAAATGGTTCCCTTAGAAAAAGCCGTTAAACAGGTATTGGGATTCCCCCAAGACTGGTCAATCAAGCCTTTGATTAAAGAAATGGGAGAAGAAGCAAAGGGCGGGCTGGCAATGGCTTTGATTATGGGGGCTCTTGGCGGTGGCTATATTGGCGTAAACCAAGTTATAAATGAATCCATTCAACGCCAAGAACCACCAGAAATTACCGTTCAAAGAGTTATAGCACAGGTTGAGGAAGAAACACCGATTATAAACCAAGAAGCACAGGCAGAGGAAATAACGCCATCCCTAACTCAAGAGGAACAAATAGAAACACCTAAAGAAGATGTTTATTATCACGGTTCAGATGTTAATATAGAGAAATTTGATATTTCCAAAGCAAAAAAATGGAATAAATTCGGTCATTTTTTCACTACTGACCCAGAAGCAGCCAAAGATTACGGGAATATTATTAATAAAGCAGTAGTGAAATTAAACAACCCGAAGGTCATAACTCAAAAGCAATGGTGGGACATAAGGGGCGAACACGCCAAAGATGATGTGTGGTTTAGCAACTGGAAAAAAGAATTACAAGGACAAGGATATGATGGATTAAGAGTATTGCCAGAGGAAACGAAGGTAGGGAAATATACTGTTAAAACCCCAGAAATAGTTGTAGCATTTGAAGATAGCCAAGTGGAGGTTATTAAAGAACATCCTGCTCAAGAAACGCTGACTAAAAAACCAGAAGAACAGGAATTAACGCCACCAAAACAAGAAAAACAAGTTGAACCTTGGCAGCAATCCCTGAAAGAATATGCTCCAGAAACCCCACCAGAAGGCATATCAGCAGAAAACTACCGATATATTCGCCAAACTCTTATCGAAGAATGGCAGGAATCAGTGAGAGAGGCGTATGGACTTGGTAAGCCCATACCGCAGGAAATATTAAGTGAATATCCAGAATTTGTTGAGGAAATAAAGCTAAAGGAAGCGACCAAAGAGCAGGAAGCTGAAATCCAAAAAGAGTTAAATGAATACAAAAAACAAATACATAAAGCAATCTTAAGACTTGGCGGCATCAATGACAAAGATTATAAAGACATTCCCCTGTATTTGAAAAGAAAGACTGGCAGGGGATTGGATGAACTGGTATTAGAAATGCAGGGCGAAGGATACCAAGTCGAAAATGCTGATGATTTATATGCGCTCATTCAGGAATCCAAAGGCATAAAACCAGTTGTGATGAGCAGCAAAGAAAAAGAAATACGACAGAAGTACTTTAAAGTTCCTGCAGTCGTAGGCACTGGCGAACTCAAAGAGCGAGGATTGTCAGCACACATCAAAAATCGGATTATTCAAAAGCAAACAGAAATAGACTTTGAAGACCAAGCCCTTTATCAGCAGGCAGATTTTAAAACCATGGCGCAAAAAGTAGACCAAATATTTTCTGCGAATCCAGAGCAGGGGCTAAAAATAGCCATGGGCGAAGAACCCCCACCTGAGGGAACATTAGCTGGAATGTATTGGACGGCCGCAGAAAACCAGGCGATTCTCAACAAAGACACAAAAACACTAAAAAAGCTTATGAACAGTAAGATTAATGAGGTTGCAACGGCTTTAGGACAGAACATAGCAGCCTTCAGGGAAAGAAACCCCCTATCCCCAATCCGTATCGTCAAAGAAATTAACAAAACCTTAGAAAAGCAGTTCGTAAAGCGCAAGCCAACGATTACGATACAAGAAGCTGTTAAAAAGCAGTCAGTGATGCTCAAGCAAGACATAGAAAAAACGACTCCCAATTTGGACGCTGTCCTGAAGCCCAATATAAATACCTGGGAAAAATTCATCAATTCTATAACCTGTTAGGAGAAAAGACATGGCTATCTGGTGTTTGCCGAAAGAACGAGCTTTGCAATTTAAACAAGCCCTAAAAGATGGGACTATCGACCCAGTAAAAATGTTAAATATGACCAGCCAAGAAAGGCGGGAATTTCTGTCGCCTATTGTAGGTGAACGGGACGCAGCGCACGTCAACGCATTCTTTGAAAGCAAAATGTTGAATAAAAATATCACGGCAGGAATGATAGCATGGGCGAAGAGAACAATGGCTGAACACCCAACCACCCAAAAAAGCTTACTAAAATCTATAAATATACTGGAAGAAAAGCTAAATAAAAAGGAAATTACCATTGAAGAAGTTACTGAAAAATTCGGCGACTTAATCAATCAAAGGTTGGGGGTAGGAGTAAACGAGGAACAGTTTGAGCAAATAACCGAACTCTCTCATCTTGTCGCACAAAAACAATTAGCCATGGAACAGTCGAAGAGAAGAGAATTGGGCGAAGGAGCAACCAAGGAAGAACTGGAATATGGATTAGCCCTGGTGAACTTAGAAAAGTATGTGCAGGAATTGAAAGACCAGGCTAACAAGGGAACTCTGTCTGAATTTTTTAAAATGGAAAATATTCTTCCCAATTTGGTAGAAGTGTCGGCAATCGCTAAAACGCTAAAGGCAACTTTCGACATCAGCTATACCCTAAGGCAAGGTTTCAAGGTTTACGCTCATAATCCTAAATTGTGGGCGCAGAATACCATAAAAGAATTCCAAGATGTTGTCGTTACATTTGGTGAAGATAATGTCATGGATTACGTATTGGCAGAAATTGTTTCCGACCCGAATTACCAGAATATGAAAAAGGACAAACTTGCTATCAATGTTGTAGAAGAAGAATATCCAGCGTCTAAAGCCCTGGAAAAGATACCAGGATTCGGAAAACTGCATAAAGCCTCTGAAGTCGCTTACACTGCTTTTGCTTACCGTTCACGGGCACAGCTATATAACTACTATACCAAGATACTGCAGGAAAACGACAAAGCTGAAGGCAATCCAGGAAAAGATACCACTGGCAGGGGATTAGGTCGGTTTGTCAATTCTATCACCGGCAGGGGAACATGGTCGTCACAGGGAAGCGAAAAACACGAAACTGAAGCGGCACTTGGTTTTATCAATAAGCTCTTCTTTTCGCCCCGATTCTTGAAAAGCAATTTAGACTTTTTGACCGCTCACGCCTTTGAACCGATAGACCCAGTTCTTAAAAAACAGGCAGCGTATGCTTTATTACGTGGCGTTGCGACCGCAGCGGCGGTTCTTGCCCCCTTGTATTACCTCTATCCAGGAACGGTTGAAGATGACCCCAAGTCAGCGGACTTTGGGAAAATCAGAATTGGGAATACCAGAATTGATATAACTGGCGGGATGGGAAGTATTTTGGTACTGGCATCGAGATTGCTTATGGGAGAGTCTAAGAGTTCTACGACCGGCTTAATCACAAAATATGAACCAGGTTACGGGAAAACCACCAGATGGGATGCTTTGATGGATTTCTTTGAAGGAAAACTTGCGCCATCATTTTCTTTAATAAGAGATTTAATGGTAGGCGAAGGATACGCTGGAGAAAAAATTACCCCAGAATATATCGCCAAGCAGACTCTTTTGCCGATTATCATTCAAGAAGGATGGGAAATGTCAAAAGACCCCAACTCTGCTAATGCGTTATTGGCGTTAATCGCTGAAGGGTTGGGGATGAGTGCCAGCACGTATTCGGCAAATTTAGGATGGGAACAAAGCACTTCTAAAAAGTGGACAATGCGAAAGGCAATGATGGGGAAGGATGTATTTAATAAAATTGTTGAGCAAGCAAATAACGAATACAATCAGGAATTAATTAAATTACGAGGACAAAAATTAGACCAGTTAGAATTGGAAGGCAAAATTAATAATCTCAAAAAATATTTGGAACAAAAGTACTTCGGAAAGTAAAAGGAGGCAGTTATGGGAGCAGCCACCAATTACCTTGAAAACAAAATTTTAGACCACATCTTAGGAAACTCTGCTTATTCTGCCCCGTCTAAGGTGTATGTAGGTTTGGCAACCGGCGTATCTGAGGCAGGCGTCGTCACTGGAGAACCATCGAGCGGAAGCTATGCACGAGTTGAAGTTACCAATAATGCGACTAATTTCCCAAATGCTGTTGATGGGAGCAAAAGCAATGGGACAGCAATCACTTTCCCCGAAGCAACCGGAAGCTGGGGGACTCTGACTCATGTATTCATTTCAGACGCCAGCTCAGGCGGGAATGTACTGCTGTACAGCGAATTGACCGTTAGCAAAGCTGTTGACACTGGAGATACAGTATCCTTTGCTATCGGAAGCTTAACTTTTAACCTTGATTAAAAATGGCTAACAAGGATAGTTGGAACGAAATTGCAGATTATTCTTGGAAAGAACTCACCGACGAAGGTTACACGACCTGGAAAAGCCTATACTACGTTGCCTTGGCTGCGGTTGGCACTATTACATTTGCCTTTGATTCTTTTGCAAAGAGAGCGGTTAGTCTTGCAAGCACAGGAGC
>JAAZON010000268.1 GCA_012797725.1 SAR324 cluster bacterium
GGTTGCAGGATTACGACCTGTGCGAGCTTTTGACTGACGCACATAAAGCTTCCCAAGTCCCATCAGAGGAATCTTGTATCCCTTCTTCAGAGAATCTTTGATATAGCGAGAAATATCCTCGCAAAGGAGTTTAGCTTCGGCACGTTTGCGAAGCCCACAGAACCCTTTGATATTCTCAAAGAACTCACTTTGGGTATAGCTCAATGTGCTGCCATTCTTTGGCTTCACAGCCACTTTCCATTTCTGGATGGGGGCAGGAGCTGGTTTTTCAACAACGACTTTTTTTACAGGAGCTTTCGCTACCTTAGCTGGTTTAGCTTTAGTCGTAATTTTTGCTTTTTTTGCTACGGGTTTCTTAGCAACTTTCTTAATCGGCTTCTTTGCCATGGATCATTCTCCAAAAAAAAAGTTACGGGACATGTCCTAAATTGCCCGAAAAATGGGCCTGAAACAAGCTGAAGTCAGCAAGTTCGACCCAAATATAGAGAGTTGCGACCAAGAGATCAATAACAAAAATACAATCTGGCGACGAAATTTCATTATTTTATAGGCTGAAAATCACAGATTGGGTATCATCAGCACATGACTCTGAGAAATGCTCTAGTGTTGTTCTTTCTTGGCCTTGGACTAAGTAGTGTGGAAAACTGCTATTTTTCGCCCATTTTAGAGGCTATTGCAGAAGAACGTGTCCTTCATGATAGTTTCACTCTGGAGCTTCCTCAGCCTTTTGAGTGGGTTAAGGTCCCACAAGCATCTGTGGCAGCAGCCATGCGTCATCGATTGGCGAATTTTCCAACTTTTAACATCCTAATATTGCCATCGAGGGCAAAAGAGGCTCAAAGTCCTCAAGATGCAGCTCAAGAGATATTGAAAAGCTATAGAGAGATGGGCCTCACCAACTCGAAAATTGAGCTTGTAGGTGAGCGGTGGCTCGGAGCTCATAGAGCCTACTACACTAAGCTTCAATATTTACTTAATAATGAGCAACTTAGAAGCATAGTGTATACAGTCACACTTCGGGATAAGGATTTAATATTGACCTATGTTGACCACGCTTCTAACCTCGAAAAAGATGCCGGCTTTTTGGAAGATATTCTCAAGGGCTTTAATATACTGGAAGCCCCACCACCAGAGACGGAAAGCACAGAAAGGTCATTTTCTTTGTTCTGGCTCGTTCCGGCTTTGGCGGTCGTTCTATTATTAGGCATATCTGTTGCGTTCTTAATCTTGCGGAATTGATTAAAAAGAGTCTTAAGTTCGCTGCCACATCCCTTTTCTTGCATGCCCCTATTCTTCTCCACAAATTTACGGAGAAAGCCTTGGTGTTATTTCTTACCGCCTCTTTCGGACACGGCCGTTAGCCTATGTAGCTTGGTCCTTGTTAGATAATCACATTGCCTGCCATAATCATTATCGTTTTGCCAGATTGTCTGAACTGAACAATTTGAAGGGTGTATAATATTTGGGGTCAAAAGGAAATCTAATGATGCAAGCGAATTCAAATCTATCAACACAACGTTGGATTGTTGGAGCAACATGCATAGTAGGACTGCTGATTGGCATTGCCTTGATTCTAAGACCTTTCTTGGTTCCCTTATTGTGGGCTTCGGTTTTGGCAATATCTAGCTATCCCTTGTTTAAAGTCATTCTAAGGTTTTCTCCCAGACGTCGAAATCTTTCAGCTCTTCTAAGCAGTATAATAATGGCTTTGGTGGTTGCCAGCATTATTTTTCCGTTTTTATTCTCCATAGCGAAAGAAATGGAGACATTAACAAAATTCCTCCAGACCTTCAAAGAGCAAGGCCATCCAGATTTTATTTTACAAATACAAAAGATCCCCTTTGTTGGCCAAATCCTTCACAACTATGTCAATCAACTTCAAGAGGAAGAGGCGTTGTTAGTTGATCTTCTGAGCCAATACCGCGCCCAACTTTTGCGTGCAGTGGGTTTTGCAGCGAAAAACATCCTCTCGTTTTTTGCTCAATATTTGGTTTGTTTCTTTGCTTTGTTCTTTCTTTATCGTGATGGAAATAAAATTGCCAATCAGTTGAAAGCGTTATTGACCTATGTAGTTGGAGAACACCTGAGCAGCCATATAATAGGAATTAAGGGATTAGTGAAAGCTGCCGTTTATGGCACACTCCTAACAGCAGTCATCCAAGGGATTCTTGCGGGCATTGGCTATGCCGTATGTGGCGTCTCAGCTCCCATATTCCTTGGATTGCTCACCGCTTTATTTGCGTTAATCCCCTTTGGAACTCCCGTTGTTTATGTATCAGTCTCAGTGGCGCTCTTCCTAAGTGAAGTTCCATTGTATTATCCAATCGGATTGTTCATCTGGGGAGTTTGCGTAGTTAGCCTAGCTGACAATGTTATAAGACCTTTTTTCATAAGCCAGGCAACTGAACTACCCATTATCCTTGTCTTCTTTGGAGTTCTTGGTGGCATTGCAGCCTTTGGCTCAATAGGGGTTTTTCTTGGTCCTGTTGTGATGGTGGTTGCAATAGCTCTCTGGAAAGAACTCTTGGGGGCTGCAAATCTGAACAAAGACGATTCTTTTGCATAGCCATTTAGCCCCGAAAGCTTTGGCCTAAGCGAAAGGCGGAACGGGGACTTTCTTGCTTAGCTGAATCATACTGCTATATTGGAATCAAGATATAGGCCCATTAAGGTCGGTAAATTTGAAAAATGGCTAATCTTCCTCCTTCGTCCGGCCTTGCGGGAGCAAGGCCCTCCTGGGCATTTAATTGAAGGAAGGGCCGAGGTTTTCGCTTGGCCGGGAAATTATTTAATGAAGCTCTGTGAATATTTGGAATTTTGGAGGCAGTGTGTTTCACAAAACGCTCAACATTCAATTCATCCGTACTCACAATCAAGCGCTCGATCTTCTTGATAACGGAGATCATGTATTAATTTGTGACTTCCATGATGACAGACAGGCTGTCGCAATTGAAGCTGCTAAGGCCGGGATCCCTTTCGTTGCAAACGAAGCCAATTGGGTTAGCAAAGGCGAGTGCACAGGGAAATTAGGCCAATGGGTGCTTCTTCATCCTGAGTGGCAGGTAGAGACCATTGAAGATGCTTATATTCAAGGACCAAGACCCCTTCGCACAGTCTCAAGAAATTTCAAAGTTCCTGAAGGCCCAATTGTACTTTCAATTTGTGCTGATTATTTTTTGCATAAAGGTACTACATGCTTTGACTACGACGGTTCCGAGAAGTTTTTAGGTCAGCGGCTTCATGCTCCAAGGGAAACGCTTTTGGAAGAAGCGCGTGCGCTATTTAGAGCCTTAAAGAGTGAAGGTATTGTAATTAAATCAGCTCATATGGCCGACTCTCCAAATTATGTACCAGAAGACAAGATTCCAATTTTGCATCGAGTCGTTCAAGAAGCATGGGAACTTGAGGGCCTAGGGATGAGAAAATAATCCGAATTTCGATGAGATTGAAAATCCAATCGAGTAGGCTTGCCCCACCGAAGATTTATTTAATCTCAAAGCCTTAGAATCTAATGGATTTTCTAACTTATCACCCATTTTTAATAGGATTTCTCAGCAAAGCATCAGGAAATGCAACTATGATCTTCTTTTCACCATAAGTACATTAAATAGACATTTCTGCTATTATGGTTTTTCAGTATGGACCCTCGACAACTAAATGAATTCCTCTTCACTGAGATACCGCTTCCATGCACAAAACCTCGCTTTTATCATGAGGGTCTAGATAGACTTGCCGCCTGGTCTAATGCTCTGCGTCCGGGTGCAAGCGAGAATTACCTGCGGGTTAGCGACAAGGCACTTCATCAATTCATGGAAGAGATCGCAGCACCCCTCGATGTTTTGCCTAAGTCAGATAAAGCTGTAAGTTTCGCCTCCATAGAAAGGACTCTCGCGTCAAGACCTGAATACGAGTGCTCGGAAGCTACCACACCAGGTGTTGAACAAATAACCTGCCCCGCCACCCTTGCCTTGCGAATTGACTGCTTACTAGAGGGCCATCCTGACTTATTCAAACGCGCAAATGAAATAGGGGCGGATACTTCTTTATTACGGTCGCTTCATGAAGCCTTCGATGATGGCATGGGGGTATGGTTTGAGGTGTCAACTCAAGATATGTAGGCACAGATCTTTGTTGCAATGATCTTGAACTTCGCCGCCTTGAGAAATACGCCAAGGGAACAAAACATGACAAAGTGACCACACGACATCTTGCAGAGGGCTATTTTCCACAACCAGATTATCTTGATGGCAGACATCTTGCTTCCGAAGGGCATTATAGTTTCGAAATAATGAATCCTCAGACCCTAAGAGCGGCAATTCCTCAAAAGTTTTTCGACGAATCAAAGCCCATCGCATTATTTTCATGTAACGCAATGACTCTCATCCGTCTTGGAAACAAACTTATTACCTGTTCGCATTATAATCATGGATATGTTGATCCTCGCTTAATACCAAACCCGGCCGAGGAAAGGATTGAAAACTTGTTATATGGGCAACCTACTTCTATTGCTGAAAAATGTGACCGACAATTTGCTAGGTATGCAAGGCAGGGTATTCGCTTTATAAACTATCTTGATACTGACATTCTTACGGACAAGCGTCTTGATGCCTCTGATGTTGTGGATCTGCTTATTGCAACGAGAGAACCTATCTACATAAAAGGTAGCATTTCAAGTGGTGGTCGTCATATAGCGAGACTTAGCTTCGATGACGATGGATGCCCATTCATCGAGACATCTTCTTTAGCGATAATCGATATAATTGAACGGGCTGTTGAGCGCGCGGACGAAGCCAAAGAGAAGATTGAAGACAAAGAGTCTCTACTTGTTTATCCAGAGCCTATGCGAGAAGAAGTGCTTGAAGAATTTAAGCGCCATGCTCAAAAAACTAAGATATCAGTGAGGTCCATCCTTTTAAGTATCCTTTCAAGCATAGATGACCCCATAATCGAAAGAGAGATCCCATTTGAACTTTGCAATGGAGCCCGTGTTGAATTTAGAGTCATTTGCCAGGCAGACGAAACCGACGAGGTTCCGCATGTAGTCGCACACTATTGTAAAGAAAGCACCGATCCTGTCGCTGCAAATATCAGCATTTCCGGTAGAGGGACCGCTAGTATGGAAGTTCTAAAAGAATTAGTAAAACAGCACCATTCACCTACTCAAAATGCTGACAATTACATGCAACAAATAGAAAAGTCGGTTAACCGTTTTGCCAAACATTACTTTGAACAAAAAGGCTTAAAGAGTTTTGCTGTCGATCTTGTGCCCGTATGGAACAATGAAAAAAAAGAGCTTGAATTCTGGCTGCTAGAAGTTAAGGACAGATTTGGATTTACGGGTCTTTGGACAGTGGATCCCAAGTTGGCAGAAGAAGTGGAAAAGCGTCTGAGTATGAGGCGGCAAGAGTAATACCCCCCCCCTCAAAATTGGACAGTTTAATAACCGCAAAGAAGCTCTTCAACAAGTTTAGACAGACCAATGGCAGTTCTTTCTTTCACAAACTTTATCCTTACATAAGTTCCAATCAATGAGAACTTTGGGTCAGCAACACAAATTAGACACTTATCACGGAGAAAATCGATTAAGCCAGCTGCGAGATAAACCACAAGTGAAGTTTTAACTACAATCATCAAGTCTGTGCTTGATACTATTTCAATTGCTTTTCCACTTAGGCAAAACTCTTGGTTTTTGACACCAGATTCTTGATAAGAGAAATCCCCTCCTCCCAAAAAGCTTTATTTCTCATGTCTATCTTAAACGGTGCAAGCAGTTCTGAAGGCTGCTTTGAGGAACCTTGTCTTAAGAGTTCCAAATATAAATCAACGAAATCTCCCGGCTCTTTTTTGTACCTGGCGTAAAGTGATAATGTCAGAAGTTCCCCATATGCGTACGCGTATACATAAAAAGGCGTATGTATGAAATGTGGGATATAGCTCCACCACCAATCGTAGGATTCAGACAGCTTTACTGAATTCCCAAACATTTCCTCCTGGCTTCTTCTCCAAATCTGGTTTATCTCCTCAACGAGCAATTCTCCTTTCTTTCGTCTTGTTTCGTGAAGTTCCTGTTCAAAACGAAAGAGCGAAATTTGCCTGAACACAGTCGCAAAAATACTTTCAACTTTATTTACATAAAGCGCTAAAAGTTCCTTGGGCGACTTTATTTCTTCCGCGAGATGCTCAAAGAGTAACATCTCAGCAAAGACACTCGCTGTTTCTGCTACTGTCAGAGGAACATCATAATTAAGGTAGCCCTGTCCTTTCATTAAATAAGCGTGAATACCATGTCCCAGCTCATGAGCCAGAGTGAAAACATCGCGAACATTTCCATTGAAATTCATAAAGACATAGGGGTGGCAATCTGGTGTCACAAAAGAACAAAATGCCCCTCCTCTTTTCCCAGGTCTTTTTGCGGCATCAACCCACTTATTTTTGAAGAACTTGACGGCAATCTCTCCGTAAGATTTTGAGAATTTGAAGAAAGCCTCCAATACAAGATCTTCTGCTTCTTTGAAACTAATCTTCTTTTCTATTTTCGAAACCGGTGCGTAGCGATCATAATCATAAAGAACATCAAGCTTCAAAATCTTGCGCTTGAAACGATAAAAGTCCTGAACCACTGGAAAATGCTTTACAACCACCCCTCCCATGGTATCCACCATCTCCTTGCTTATTTGATTGGCCAAATGCCTCGCTGCTTCGGGAAAAGCAAAGTTTCGCAAACGATCTTCAATCGCTTTGTCCTCTATTAATGTATTAAAAATAAAAGCAAGCCTTGGGGCTTCTTCTTTAAGACCTTGGGTCAACGCATCAGCTCCCTGCTTTCGAACACTTCTCTTTGAGTCATACAACATAGAAAGCACTTCAGCTTCCTGAAGTTTTAACTCCTTCCCCTTTTTCAAAAGTCGGAATTCCTTTTGTGACAATTCTTGATCGAAAAGACGGATAAAGGCCTCCCGACCCGTGAGGTTCTTGTCGCTCAAGATTTGTTCTTCGTTCTCCTTTAGACGATGTTCCTTCTGAAGTGAAATCTGATGCAAAAAATTTCTATATAAAACAAGCTCAGGGCTTTTTGCGAGCTTTCGCAATTTTTCTATTCCTAAATTAGAAAGTTCTAATTCAAAAAATAAAAGCTCTTTCTCAATATCGGTATGCCAAGTTTTTATTCGCTGGAGAAAAGCACCCCTTTTTTGTTCGGCGCAACTATCAGAAAACAATAACTGAGCATAAATTATTGGCTTGGCGGCTTCTGTCAACAAAGCCTCATAGCTCTTCAATAAACGAAGCATTTCCTTAGGCGATGCACCTATACGCTTTAATTTACCTCTGTTGGCGACAGCAAACTTTTTTGCTGCTCCCTCAACCTTCTTCATGGCTACAGCAATATTTCGGTCTTCTAAACCCTTGAAAAGATCTCCGAGATTCCACGATGGAAGTGCCTCCTGTTTCATAAGTTATTACTCCTAGCTGTTATTCGTCTGGCTTCCTCACAGCATAACCTTTTACTCCAATTTGGAGCAATGGAAGTTGTGTGAGACAGACGTTTTACACATCAAATTAGACTCGCTTGGCTAGAAGCTTTTCAATTAATATTTGGCTTAAACTAATAACTGTTTGCCAGATTTGTCATTCAGTTCCCGAACGGAAGCTAAGGAAAAGAGTTCTTTCAATTCAAAAATCCACTTCTTTAAGCTTACCCGAGGCTGAAGCCGCGATTCTCGCGTTAATCGATGACATCAAAGAAGCAAAGATCAGTTTACTTGAGACTGAAAGTTTTAAGAACACTACTAGCCCAGAAGAGTAAGAAGAAAAACTTAAATCAATTCTTGGCCCAGCAGGAGAAACGCAGTGCCAAGCTTCAATGCAATGGGACTTTATTTCAAGTGGAAACAGCACTGGATTTCATAGTCATCAAGAAGCAACCAGAGTTCTTGCACAAGCCACAGATCCTGCACGCAGTGGGCAATTTGCACTTCAAGCAGCACTGCAATCTCAAGGATTGGCGGTAAAACTCAGTACTGGCTCAGGCCAGATAACTCAAAAACCCACACAAATTCTAAGAGAAGATAAGAAAATCGGAGGATCTCCGCCGGAAAAGCTTGTGGTACTCGAAAGAGAATTGCAAAGCTCTTAACTCTGTAAACCATGCAATAAGTAGTCACCCCGAACATAAGCATTTCATGAAATGGTCGAGCCAAATCGCGTAATTGCTCAAAAAGTGTGGGTGAAGCGAGGCACAATTGAAATTTGGGTAACCGTTCACGTGGGTTGCTAACCCCCTGACAACACCGTCA
>JAAZON010000269.1 GCA_012797725.1 SAR324 cluster bacterium
CCAGCAGTAGCTCCTTGAATATCCTTGAGGCCCAAGCATTGCCCTGAGCCCTTGCCATGATCGCAGTTGACATAGCTCCAGCGACCAGCAACTTCCAATTGCTTTGGCATCACAAAATAACCGGCTTGTAGATAAGCACCTTGGGTGGTTGACTCTTCGGCAAAATCGGGGCTTTCATCTGAAATATAATACTCAGCATTTATGCCCAAGCCATTATACTTGAAGTTAACGTCCACATTCGTACGATTAATTCCAACTTTGTCAGGATATTCATTGATGACATTATTGGAATCCGAATAAGCATAAGCAGCACCAATGCTCAATGCAGGATCTTGGGTCATATTGATGTCACCTTCTTCAAAGACATCCATCTTTCCCACAGCATTCCAACGAAGGTCGGCAGAAATGATATGCTTCGTGTCGACACCGCTTGCATACTCTCCCTCCCCATCGCTAATACCATTGGTAAGAGTACCACCAACAATAATTTGACCATCCATCAATTTGCCTTCAGCACGAGCACCTTTCTGATAGCCAAAATCAAAATAGTTGGATGCGAAGCTGCGATCTGCAAACATCAATTTCCAATTTGAGTTATTGAACTGGCGGCTGATAGCAGTCTTAAATTGCCCGACTCTCGCATAACCATAATCGCAGGCATTCCACTGCAAATAAGCCTTCTTCAGATGGTTGCTCTCTCCATCATATTCCAGGTTATACGCGAACTCTTCATGCAGAGCCGTTCCTGATAGTTCGATACGGGCGTTGTTGACATCAAAGCTCGACACATTTTGTGCTCCGTCTGGACTATCTGTGAAACCATATCCCGCCTGTAAAAAAGTGGAAATTTTAACCTTAAATCCACTATCAGGGAATTCAATTCGAGTTCCATCATTCCAGTAAACCTTTGCGGGCTCTGCTGTTGAAACAGAGTTTGCTTCGGCTTTTGTGATGACTCCTTTCTCTGCCAATAGTTGCTCAAGGGTCTTTGCCTGGCTATACACCGGCAATAAAGCCAACAAGGCAGCTGCAACTATAAATTTACGCATATGCTCTCGAAGCCTCCTAAATAAAAACAAAACACTAAAAAAGCTCAAGATACAAAACTTTCTTCGCACTATTAATTTCGTCGCAGAAGCCCCATCCTGGACTTGAACGATCGGAATACTTTGTGCTGCAGTAAAAATATCCATCCAGACTCATTTCTGTCAAAATGCAAAGTGCAGGAACTTTCCTTGTTATATACTAACTATATGAATATAATAGCTTTATTTACTGGAAATTCTACTTAGATACCCTAATTACTATGGCAAAACTGCCCTAACCATGTTCCAAAATCAGCCTTTTCCTCACTTGCTCTTAGGCTCGGAATTGATTCTAATCGTCCATGAAATTAAGCAATGAAGATGACGCTGGCTTAAGATAAACTAAACTAAGGAGTTTAAGAGTGGGAAGAGGAGATAAAAAAACAAAAAAAGGGAAAATTTTTAAAGGATCTTATGGTAACGTGAGGCCTAAAGCTTCCAAAGTTAAAAAAGCCAAGGCTGCGGCAAAAAAGAAAAAGTAGCTAATTTTTGTTAGCTCCTTTTAGTTGATGCCATAATTTTACTTGCTTCATAAAGCTTCGTGGTTGCTCTTTGTCCTTCGTATTTCGTCCTTGAACTATTTTTCAAGCTCCCTTTGGGTATCTTAATGATGAGTTCAGCAGCTAGAGCGTAAATCTTTTTGGGTCTAGAAGCCACCCACTGGCTAGCTAGTCTCAGTGGCCTTTGGCGAATCGCCCAATAGTCGTTGAATTGTAATAATTCATCAGGGACTGCATCAACTCTTTGGTTTCATCATCCCCAACTTCTGCTATTTCTCTCAGTTCTTTTAACATCTGCTCAAAGCTTGGATGGAAACCTTCTTGTTCCACCCCTTGCTCATAAACAGCCTCAGAGTAACGATTAAGTTTCATTCGCCCACCATAGCGATATAGAGCATAATCTTTAAGTCTTGCGTCAAGGCCTGGAGTTCCTTCTTTCGCATTGGCCATTTTGAAACGTACTTGCAAAAGCTTAGCATCATCTGAAAGCTTGGCACTTTCATCCTGTTTCCAAAGCCGCTTTCCTAGGGCACTTATCTGGTTTTGATCAAGGCGATAGATATGAGCTTCAATATCGCAATCGGTTTCTCTGAAATAATTCTGTAGGTTAATTGAAGCTAATTTTTCAAGCGCTTCAGCGGCGGTATCACAAAGGTCTTTGGTGTTTTGGCTCTTCTCTTTAATGATAAAATCACTTCCTTCCATTTTAAAAAACTCTATTGCATTAGCTGGCTCTTCATTGTTGGCGATGAGGTCTCTATAACGATTCAAGTTGATCCATAGGGCATACCGATAATTTGAATCCAAAAGAGCATAGGGAATATCCTCGTAAATTTCTTTTTTTGACAAATCATAAGAAGGTATTAAACGTTTCAATATAAGGCCTTTTTCCCTATGCAAAGGGCCCTGTACTTCATAGGGTAAATAATCTCGGACATCCAATTGAAATTCTTTGTTGAAATATTTTGCAAGTTCGATGGTTAACCTCACATCATCACTACTCTCGTGAGCTTGTGAGCCTGTTAATAGTCCGAATGCCTGGCATAAAGTCTCAAGCCGCAGTGAGAGCTTATCTGGACTCTCAATACTGGAAAGTCGTGGAAAATTCTTTTTACTAACTGCCAGTTTTCGACTGCAAAAGAGCAAATCTTTATGGCGAACCTTGAAATAGGGATTAATTCCATTACGAATCAAACTCGTTCGAAGAAAGTCTAAATCAAAACGAGAAGAATTATATCCCACAAGAGCAATGTTATATTCTCCATATTCCGTAACTAAATCGTTAATGAATTTGCTAATTACACACATCGCCTCTGCTTCACTGTATTTTGCAGATTCTTGATGCTTAAGCACATCGATTTTATTCGCAGCAATTGCTGCAGCTCTAGGCAACTGTAATCTAGAAAGTTTCACCGCGCCTTGAAGCGAATCTTGAGGAGTAAAATCGTTGTCAACAACTGTGAAACAAAAATTCATAATTTGCCCAACTGGACTTAAGTCCGAAGTCTCAAGATCGTAAAATATCGTTGGGCATTTTGCGTTCATTTCAGAGACTTATTGCACATAAACCTGCAAATGTCACATAATTTGACAAACTCGCATTCCGTAGACAGATGCTGCACTTTGAAATGAGCTACCATCAAAACTGGCGGCCAATATTTCACACTACAGCAGATATTTGAGAAGTTAGTTGAATAGGATAATCTCGCCTGCAAAGATTCTTAATTCGAGCATCAGAAATATTAAATCCAACGTTGAATATACCACAAACAATGGATTCACTTGGGTCGGATCCGCCACAAGCTAACTAGTCCCATCTGCAAAACTTGGCTTCCACGCCCTTTTTGCTTATTACAACAACTTTCGTTCTCTTCAAACAAAACCCATTAGCAGACATGAACCTGAAGAACATGTAAATATAGAAAAAAAGAGCTTCAAATTCCAAAGATAAGATGTTTGAACACGTCGGTTACTATCGATCAAAAAGCCCCTGATAAAAGACGAGATAATACCCCTGCTTTGCACAAGCCAAGCCCAGAGAGAGAGAGAGAGAGAGAGAGAGAGAGAGAGAGAGAGAGAGAGAGAGAGAGAG
>JAAZON010000270.1 GCA_012797725.1 SAR324 cluster bacterium
CTCGATGAATTTGACGGTCTCCCTGAAGCGTTCAATGTGATCGGTTTTGTAAGATATGAAACCTCTTGGCTTCAATAACTTAAAAAAACAATCAAACATCTGAGGTTTCAGAATTCTGTTACCTTCCCAACGTCGCCTGTCCCAAGGGTCTGGGAAATTCACATAGATTCCATCTAAAGACCGGGCTTCGAAAATAGGATCTATAAAAAAAGCATTAGTACGAAGAATGATAAGATTTCTCAGGCAGAGTTTTTTAGCTTTTGCGGCACTTTTGAATGCTCTCTTATATCTGAGCTCAAATCCAACATAAAAGGCGCTTGAATCGCATTTTGCTCGCTCAATCAGATGTTTGCCTGAACCACTCCCAAGTTCACAATACATACGTTCAAAAGATGAATATTTTTCTCGGAGTGCTGATAGTTCTTCGTAAGAAGGCTTTGAATCAAAGCATGGTAACAACAGCTCTGGAATGCTTTCGACTTTATCGATATATGGGTTTGTCCAACGAGGGAATTCCGGTTTCATTATAAGCCATATAGTAGCTTGGTGCTTTTTTATTGTACACTGTCTATGGATCTGAAATGGCTGGTCTTGAGACTAAGGGAGATGAAAAAATTACCGGGTGAAATACTTTTGCACTTTGCAAAGAAGGAAAGTCGCTTAGTATGTGGGATGATGTCTGGAACGAGTGCAGACTCTATAGATTTGGCGTTTTGCAGAATAAAGGGGGCTGGGCTTCCAAGTAAAAGAGAAAAAGGGGCAGAACTGGTTTTGCAGCATTTCTATTCGCATAAAATGCCAGCCTTCCTAGCTGATCACATGAAGAATATTCCTAGTCTTGGTGTTAAAGAAATTGCTGAACTTGATGTTCAAATAGCAGAAGCTTTTGCGGAAGCTTTTAAGACGGGTTTAGAGGAGGCGAAACTTGAAAGTGATGAAGTTGATTTTATTAGTTCTCATGGGCAGACGCTTTACCATCATAGTCGTCAGGAGGGTGTCCGAAGTGCAAGCTTGCAGTTGGGTAATGGCGACATCTTAAGTTCACGTAGCGGTGTTCCAGTCATTTCAAATTTTCGAGTTAAAGATATTGCGGCTGGTGGAGAAGGAGCTCCTCTAACACCATATGCTGATGCTATTCTTTTCAAGTCTTCTGAAAAGCGTCGAGCAGTATTGAATTTAGGAGGTATTGCTAATATTACGATTCTTTCTGAGGATCGGAATGAAATCATAGGGTTTGACACTGGTCCGGCAAATGCTCCGTTAGATCGACTAGCTCGAATACTTAGTGATAACTCAATGGATTTTGATGTTGATGGAAAGATGGCTTCAAAAGGAAAAGTTAATGAGAGCTTGTTAAAAAGATTACTAGATCAAGATTTATATTTAAGATTGGCACCTCCGAAATCAACAGGCTTTGAGATTTATGGCGATGATTTCGTTGAGAAGGCAAAACAGCTGCATGGCACCTTCGATTATAACCTAATGGCGACCCTCCTTAGCTTTGTTGTGCATAGCATTCATTTAGCTGTAGAGACCTTTGTTCCTAAGACGAGAATGTTTGATGAACTTATTATTGCAGGAGGAGGGGCAAGAAATCCGGAAACGGTCAGGAGCCTTAAGGAGGTATTTGCTCCTATTCCTGTCCTGGTTTCTGATACTCTCGGGATCCCATCCTTCGCAAGGGAGGCAATGGCTTTTGCAATACTAGGCAATGATGCTGTATTTGGGTTGCCAACTTCACTGCCTTCAGTTACTGGTGCTGTGGCAGGCAAATGCTTAGGTTCATGGAGTTTCCCAGACTAAAAGCATGAGTCCTTCTTTTATTGATATTTGAAGATTGGTTTTGGCGAAGGAGTTGCTTAAGCTGAGTGTTTTTCCAAAATTCAAAGTGGCATCCTTAAGAGGCCATGTGGCACCGGACAAATTGACTCCGTGCACCTCAGAGCTCAATGGAATCAAGGAGAAAGTACTTCCTATTTTTCCTGATAATGTTCGTTCTTCAGCTCCTCTTAATAAAAAAGCAGATTGATAGCCATCGCTAAATTCGATTGACATAGAAGAATATTTTTCGAGGCTTGCCAGGAATACATTTCCAAGAAGGTGATCAAGCCTTCCACCAAAAGGACAAAGAAGAAGAAGGGTAGTCACTTTTTGTTCGAGAGCATAGTCGAGTGTCAATTCAAGATCGCTGTAATCTTTATTACTAGGATATTTTAGAAAAGAAACTTTCAAGGAACGAAAATGTTGTAGTATTTCTGGACTTTGAGACAAAGAATCGAGGTCTCCGATGATTACATGAGGCACCATTCCATAATTGAAACAGTGGACGGCCCCACCATCTGCGCATAATATTAGCTCGTGTTCTCGGATTTGAGGGATAAGTTTATGTAACTTCCCAGCTTCCCCATTTACAAAAACAACGGCCCTTTTCATAGAAGTCCCTCTGTGTGTTGCTACTAACAAAAGTAGAGCCCTTCATTATCCTATTCCAATGATAATAACTTCTTTTCAAACTTAAACAATTTACAAGATCATACACTTTTTTATTTCCGATGCTCGGACAACAAACATTGTCATTTTTCGTAGAAAGGGTATTGGATGAAGAATTTATGAAGGTGAAGAAAAGAAAAAAGGACTTTGATGATTAAGTTTTCTGTTGCTTAAAACCGCTATGATATTGTTTACATTGGCATCTGTTGATCGGTATGATTATCGCCTACATTTTTGAAAGAAAAAATTGCAAACAATCCTGCCTTTGAGGACAGAAGGGTAAGTTTTCTCTTTTGTGGACCAATGGAGAGGGTTTTTGACTATTTTGCATGGGCAGAGTTTCACTAAGAAAAAAATGCTTTGTTGAAAGGCAGTGCTTTTGAGAATGGAAGGTTGAAAAAAATTTGATGTTTTAAGCAAGTGCTATAGCGTTTAGGCTCCTGTTTTAGAGTGGCGGTAAATGAAAATCCTAATGCTTGGGTGGGAATATCCTCCGAATATAAGTGGAGGACTCGGTACAGCCTGCGAAGGTTTAACCGGAGCGCTTTCTCGTCTTGGTGGTTTTGACATTGATTTTGTTGTTCCTTATCTGTATGGCGGTGAATTAGCTGCACATATGCGCCTTATTGATGCGTCAACTGGCCGGGATGCTCTTGGTAATCTTATTGAGCTTGCAAAATCAATAATGAAAGACATCAATGATGACGAAAAATCTGGACTTCGCACCTTTAGAATTCCCAGCTTTCTTTCGCCTTATTGGAGCGAAGAGCAATATAAGGAGCTTCGCGAGAAAATCTTGGAAGGGGGGCTTAATGAACAGGAGTTGATGGAACTCTTCGGAGAGGATATAAAGCAACGCCTGAAAGACCAAAAGGGTTCACATTATGGACGGGATATATTTGAAGAAGTTACCAAGTTTGCAGAGCGTGTTGTGAGCCTTTTCTCGCGGCGACGCTACGATATTATTCACGCTCATGATTGGATGACCATGCCAGCAGGGGTGGCCTTGAGTCGGCTTACTGGCGTGCCACTGGTTCAACATGTTCACAGTTTGGAGTATGACAGAAGCGGCAATGGTGGCCATCCTAAGATTCGTGAAGTGGAATCAGTTGGTGTAAAAAAGGCCAAGAAGGTCATAGCAGTCAGTCACTATACAGCAGGAATTATTTATAAAGAGTATGGAATCGCACGTGAGAAAATAGCGGTAGTTCACAATGGTGTGTACCCACGCAAAATGATATTGCAATATAAAGATAGAAAAAAGTGGCCTGAGCATGTAGTTTTATTTCTTGGCCGCATTACTTTTCAAAAAGGTCCTGAATATTTTGTTGAAGCGGCAGCAAGGGTTGTGCCTCATGTGCCAGATGTTCTTTTCGTTATGGCTGGCGCGGGAGATATGCTTCTCAAAGTGAAAAACCGTGTCAAAGAACTAGGGCTTGAAGATCATTTTCAATTCCCAGGATTCCTAAGGGGTGCAAAAATTGAAGAGGTCTTTTCTGCTGCTGATCTCTATGTTATGCCATCTGTTTCCGAACCATTCGGAATTTCAGCTCTCGAAGCAATTAGTTTTGATACACCGGTAATTATATCCAAACAGTCAGGAGTTTCTGAAGTCTTGAGTCATGCATTAAAGTCGGATTTCTGGGATGTGGAGCGGATGGCGGATCTCATGATTAACGCCCTGTGTTATAAAGATTTGCGCTCAGATATGGTCAGTATGGCTCGAAATGAGATTTCTCGCCTAAGATGGGATGCCGCGGCTAAAAAGGTCGCTGCCATATATCGCAGTGTTGTTGATTAATTAGCTAAACATTTATATTATCAAAATTCGCCCTAATTTCTTGAGATTCGAGCGTCTGCGGGTCTTTAGTTAAAGTGCTCGTTTGAGAGAGAGGGATTGCCCTCTGCTTGTTGGTCTCATAATCAGGTTTAGTTGGAGGGTTATTATGTCGTCTGTTGTCTTATATTTTCAAGTCCATCAACCCTACCGATTGAGACGATATTCGTATTTCGAAATTTCCAAAAAACACGATTACTTTAACGATGAGTTGAATGCTTTTGTGTTAAGGAAAGTTGCAGCCAAATGTTACATTCCGGCAAATAGAGTATTGCTCAGACTCATACGCCGTTATCAAGGTGCCTTTCGTGTAGCATTTTCTTTAACTGGTCTAGCAATAGAGCAAATGGAACGTTATGCGCCTGAGGCACTTGATAGTTTTGTGGAGCTTGCTCAGACTGGATGTGTTGAATTTCTTGGTGAAACTTACTATCACTCCTTAGCTGCGCTCTATGATCGTAGAGAATTTGTTGACCAAGTTCAGCGGCATGCGGAATTGATGGAGAATCTTTTTCACTATTCTCCAAAAGTTTTTCGTAATACTGAGCTCATCTATAGTAATGAGATAGGGGTGCTTGCCAGCCAACTTGGTTATAAGGCAGTTATTGCTGAAGGTGTGGATGAGGTATTAGGTGGGCGCAGTCCAAATCACATCTATACAGTACCTGGAATTGGTTTGCCGGTATTAATGAAGAACTATGGTCTTTCTGATGACATTGCCTTTCGTTTCTCGAATCAAGCGTGGCATTCTTATCCATTGACCGCTCCTAAATTTGCCTCTTGGGTGCACCAATTATCGGGTCAAGCCGAGATCCTTAATTTATTTATGGACTATGAGACTTTTGGTGAGCATCAATGGGAGGCAACAGGCATTTTTGAATTTTTGGAGCATTTACCAGGGGAAGTGATGCAAAGTAGCGAATGGGACTTCGACACGCCCTCTGGTGTAGTGGATCGGTATGGGGCATGCTCTGAGATCAATTTCCCACGGCTTACTTCTTGGGCTGATTTGGAGAGGGATCTTAGTGCATGGAGAGGAAACCGAATTCAAACAGCAGCACTAGGAAGAATCTACTCTTATGGTAAAGCCCTTGTTGAAGCGGGGAATGCTGAGGCTCTGCATATTTGGCGTTTGCTTCAGACCTCTGATCATTTTTACTACATGTGTACAAAAATGTTTGAAGATGGAGATGTCCATTCCTACTTTAGTCCTTACGAAAGTCCCTATGACGCTTTCATATACTACATGAATATACTTCGTGACTTTGAATTAACTTATTTGGATAAGCGGCTTGTTGAAACCATACCAACTCTTGGAGTCGATGAGATAAATCCCTCGGCTGCTAAGCCTCACCAATTAGAGAATCCCTTCGAAGGTTATGACCCAGGAGAGGAGCAGGGGCCATTGAAGGAACCCCCAGGCATTTAGGTTAATTTTTATACAAATGCATCCTCAGCACCGCCGCCACCTACAGCGATCTTTCCTTCAGACTCAAGTCTACGCACTATATCAATAATTCCTTGCTGTGCTTTCTCTACATCCTTGACTTTTATTGGACCTAAGGCTTCAAGATCTTCCTGAATCATCGCAGCAGCGCGTTGCGATACGTTGCGCATGAGAAGCTCTTTAAGCTCTGGACTAGCCATCTTGAGACCGATAACAAGTTGATCGCGTGGCACTTCTTTGAGTAAGGACTGAATACCTCGGTCGTCGATTTTCTTGAGATCTTCAAATGTGAACATGAGGTTTCGAATCTGTTCCGCCATGTCAGGATACATTTCTTCAATTTCAGTGAGAATTCGTTCCTCGTTGGATCGATCAACAAAATTAAGTATGTCAGCAGCAGACTTGGCCCCTACTACTTCTTCTTCCTCTGAAAGTCCTGTTCCTCGAAGTTGTTGCCTTAATACCTCGCGAACCTCATCGACTACATCCGCCTTTACGTTATTTAGATTTGCAATCCTAATGAGGATGTTTGTTTGTGCTTCCTCTGTCATGGTTTGAAGCACGGTTGCTGCTTGATCCGGATTCATTTTGGTCATTAAAAATGCAACAGTCTGTGGATGTTCTGCAGCAATGAATGACGTCAAGATTTTTTCTGAGCAATCAGCAATAATTGCACTAATAGGTTCTTTTCTAGAACCAGTAATGTATTCGAGAAGTCCTTCGCCGGCACTTTCACCGAAGGCGCCTGTGATAACATCCTTCGCGAATTCACGTCCATCGACAAGCATGGTATCACTTGCCCGAATCATATTCCGGAACTCATTGGCTATGCTGAATTGGGTTTCTCTGTCAACTTCGGAAACGGCCATGAAGGCACGGCTAATTCGTTTAACCTCCTGCTCATCCAAATGTTGCATTACTTGTGATGCGACTTCTTTGCCGAGGGAAAGCAGTGTGAAGGCAGCTTTTTCCGTCGATGAAAGCTCTCTTTTTGGCATTAAAAAAGCTCCAAGTTCCTATTAATTCCAGCTAATTACGGCTTTTGCTATTTCTAAAGCAGGCCGGAGCAAGCAAAGCCTGTGTCAAAAATCCAATATTCCATCATATTGAATTTATTATGTATTTACAGCTCGCGCTCTTGGCATTCATGTCGCATAATGAGATTTCAAGGCCTTATCGCAGTTATGGACATGAGAGAAAGCCTACAAAGACGACTATGCATTTTTTAAGCCAGATCATAATGGGCAAATAGAAGCATTCAAATTGGAAGTATGATTTGATCTAGGACTTGCTTCATTCGTCTAGCAATGATGCCCTAAAGCCAAAGCAACAAAGCGATTTACTTAATGAAAGAGTCATTAGCATCATTATTTAGAAAACATTTTTCCGAGAGTATGGTCTCAATATCAGAAATTCATGCCCACGCCTCTCAAAGACGTATCTTTAGGCTAAGGGGCAAGAGAAATCTGGCAGTGGGTGTCAGCAATTCCGACATTAGGGAGAATAAGGCTTTCATAGCTTTTTCTGAACACTTTCTATCACAGGGTCTTCCCGTTCCTGAGATTTTTGCAGTTAACCATAAAGAAGGGATTTATCTGATCGAAGATCTTGGTGATACCACTTTTTTTGATTTGCTTCGATCTTCCAAGAGCGACGGTTCTGTGCTTACGACCAGAATAAAGAACTTATTGTTTCAGATTATGGAAATGCTTCCTTGCTTCCAGGTTAAAGGGTCGAAAGGTCGGCACCTTGACTATTGTTATCCAGCGAAGACCTTCGATCGTGCCTCGATTTTACGAGATATGCATTATTTCGAGAGAGAGTATCTTGGGCGTCTGTCTTTGAGTTATGACGCGAAAAATCTTCATAGAGATTTTCAATCACTTGCAACTTTTATTCAGGGAGCGGGTACGGCTTATTTTATGTATCGCGATTTTCAGTCTCGCAATGTGATGATTTACAAGGATAAAGCCTACTTTCTCGACTATCAATCTGGCCGGCTGGGGCCGCTTCAATATGATGTCGTTTCCTTTCTTTATCAATCACAGGCAGATTTCCCCCAAAGTCTTAGGGATGAAGCTATCGAGCGTTATCTGACTATACTTGGGTCTATGATGCCTTTTTCAAGAGAAGAGTTCTTTTGCTATCTGGATGCTTTTTTATTGATTCGCCTTATGCAGGTATTGGGAACTTATGGCGCTCAGGGTCTGGGGCAGGGTAAAAAATATTTTGTTGAAAGTATCCCCTATGCCCTTAAGAATCTAAAGGTCAAGCTTCCATTTCTTAGAATCCCCTTAGAATTGCGGGAATTGCGTTTTGTTTGCGAAACTATGCTGACTCAATTTGAAGAAGGAAACTTGAGCAAGATCTGAACAAAATGTGTAGTAAGAATTTCGTGCAATTCTTTGCGAGATAGTGTATCAATAAAAAAAGGGGAATTCGTTGAGTAACACATCTTCTGAAAATAACTCACCGCTGTGTTTGCGTGTTTTTAGCTTCTCATATTTGTCAGGCATGCCGCATGATGATACTGAGCATGGGGGAGGTTTCGTCTTTGATTGTCGGTGTTTGCCAAATCCGGGTAGGGAAGAGCGCTTCTTTCGAAAAACAGGGCAGGATAAAGAAGTCGTTGAATTTCTTGAAAAATGTCCTAAGGTCGAGAAATTCTTTCAAGCCTCACTATCCCTTATTCAACAAGCAGTATCTAATTATCAAGAACGTGAGTTTAATCACCTTATGATTGCCTTTGGTTGTACGGGTGGTCAACATCGCTCAGTTTATATGGCTGAACGAGTAGCTAAAGTCCTTAGGAATCAAGAAATAAATGTTATTGTATGCCATAGAGAATGTGAAAGGTGGCCAAAATAGATTTCCTAGCGAGCAAACAAGCGCGACTTCAAATGAGCTGCTTAGTTAAGAAAAAAAGGCCAATTGTCGTTGGTAGCGTTACCTAAAGGAGTTGTTAGGGACAGGGGAAAAACATTCGGAAAAATTAAAAACTGATATGAAAGCAATGATTCTTGCAGCGGGTCTCGGAACGCGATTAAAGGGAATAACTGAACACACTCCGAAATGTTTGGTTCAAGCGGGTGGTTTGACGATGATCGAGCATACTATTCATGCACTTCAGTCCGCGGGAGTGAGCAGTATAATAATTAATACCAGCTATTTAAGTGAGAAGGTCTTAGATTTCTTCGCGAAGCATAAATATGAAAATATTGAGATCGTGTTTTCATATGAAAAGGAATTGCTGGGTACAGGAGGTGGTCTTCTCAAAGCTTCGGCTTTCTTTTGGGAAGTTGATTCTTTTATAGTGCATAATGCCGATGTATATAGCACTATTGATCTGAAAAAAGTTATAAAGAAGCACGAGGACAACCGAGCTTTGGCCACTCTCGTGGTTATGGATCGTCCGACCAGTAGACCGTTGCTTTTCTCTGATGGTAAATTGGTCGGATGGAAGATAGAAAATGAGGCGGTAAAATATGGGCTTAATATAGACCCGAATGTTCATCCTTATGCTTTCAGTGGTATCCAAGTCCTTTCTAATGAGATTTTTTCGTTCCTAGCCGAAGAGCAAACGCCTTTTTCAATTATTACTTCTTATTTGAAAGCCTCAGAGCGAGGTGCTTTGGTGCAAGCTTACTTGGAAAAGGACGCGTTTTGGATCGATATGGGGACTCCTGAAAGACTGCAAGAATTAAGAGATTATTTAACATATTAAATTCAAGACCCTACTGAAAACCAAGCTTAAGTGTTTAGACTTGGATCGCGTATGCATACTAGAGGTATTTGGAATTTAGGATTGGATAATTTTTAAGTAATTCCGAATAGTTGCGCTAGAATAAAGAGTCTTAATTTCCCCTTCTTTAGTCATTAGTCTCGCCACTCTTATCATAAATCTCTAAGAGTTTTTAGGTAATTTGTCGATAGCCTAGCTGTAGGAACAAGGGAATCGATTTTTTTAAGAGGGTGCGCAAGCCAGTTTTGCCGGCTTGTACAAATGGAATGGGGAAGGGGAGCAGAAAAAATCAAAAAAAATTTGAAGGGCTGAGCTCTGAGCAAGCTGCATATTTGCAGGAAGGGTGGTTCCCTGTAAACGTCAAACTTCTTAGTCAGATTCAGGAGAAACTTAGCGGGAATCGATATTCGGGTAGTCATGAACTTGTTAAGGACTTATCAAAGGATTTTGCATTATTTACATATACTCTTCGCAATTGTGTAAACATGCTTGATGCTGAGCAGCGAGGAGAAGAAAACAATCCCGTCAAGATCCTCGAAAATACTGACTTGGCAAATCTTTCTTCTATTTTATCTCCTAGTGCAAGTCTCATTAGTAATCACAATTTAATTGATATGACCCGAGATCAAGGTCTTTGCCTAAAGCATGCTTTGATTAGTTCTAGTACTGCTGAGCTTCTGGGTGAGAAAGTTGGAATTGAAAAGGGCATGACATTCTCAACCTCGCTGCTTAGGCATGTTGGCCTTAGTCTTGTTGCATGGAATTATCCGAGAATTTATTCGAAAGCTTTGTCAGGTTTGGCAAGCTCTGGACGAGGAGGTTTGGAATGGGAGTTATCGAAAGTTCTTGGATTTGTGCCTCGGACGGCAGGGATTAGCTTAACTATGCCCGGAGCGTTAAACCCTGGACTCTTAATTGCCCTTGGGGAATACAAACAAGATGAAAATGCTACTGTTATTGACATACCAGAAGATTTGCGTCTTGTCGCGAAGTTTTGTGATATTGGCGAGACCTTTGCAAAAGTAAGCGATCCTGAACATTTCCCAATGTCGCAAAAGGATTGGGATAATGTGGTGCAAGATATCGATCACTATTTGGGACATGATGGCGTGTCCAAGGTGTTGGCAGGAGTTAATGAGAATCTTCTCAATTATGCCCATGCAACACCCAAAAATTTCGACGTCACATTAACACCAGAAAAAAATGTAAAACTTAGTAGTCTCTACCATGGCAAACGTCTCTTGGCAGCAAACCCTTACATAGCCAAATGTAATGATGTAATTAGAACTAAATTCCAATCTGTCTACTCGTCGATGGTTCCAGGACAGGTGTCTATCAAAGCTCTTGAAATTTTGATTAATGAGGTCATTCCCTGGGCCGGATTTACAAGGGGTTGTATTTATTTGATGGATAAGAATGACATGTATCTTATTCCCAGATTAAAGATCGGAACAGGTAATATTAGTCGATACAGACCAGTTCGCTGCGAAACAGAAGTCTTTACAGATCATCCCATAGCAAATGCATTGTTTGCAAGTATTCCAATCAAACAAAAAGACATACTCTTGCACGGCGAACGGGTTTCTCACATTTCTGGTTCTATAGGTAATGGAAACAAAGGTGGAGTTCTATATCTTGAATTATCGGATGAAGCCGCAGACTCGCTTGCCAATGAACAAATGGTATTCTTTCGGGCTATTCAACAAGCCCTGAACGATTGTCTTGGATTTTAGACGGTTCCCTGAACAATAGCATTTCGATCAGGTTACTAAACATACAATATCTCTCTGTTAACGTTTACCAAGAATTGTACCCAAAATGCCACGTGAAATCCGCCTGCCCAATTGACTCCCTATCGCTCGTGCTAGGCTTACTATTAAAGCCTCAAGAGGCCCTTGTCTCTTTCGAGCGCTTTTAGAGTTAGGTTCTTTGGGAGATTCTTGCTCATCACCTTCTTCTTTTTGCTTTCTAGAGATTCGTTTCTTCAAGAGTTCAAAGGCTGATTCACGGTCAATTGATTTTTCATATTGGCCTACGATACGAGAGGACTTGATTATGCCGTCACGCTCTGAAGTCTCGATTGTACCAATTCGGCTTCTTGGGGGATAAATAAATGCGCGAGTGACTTCAGAGGGTGTACCTTTTTCATCCAGGAAGGACACCAACCCCTCTCCAACGGCAAGTTCGCTCAATGCTTTTGCTACATCAAAGGAGTGGTTACTTCTGAAATTCTCTGCAACCGCCTTGAGGGATTTTCTGTCTTTCTCGGTAAATGCACGCAAAGCATGTTGAACCCGATTACCAAGCTGGGCGAGGACATCTTGTGGAATATCCAGCGGACTTTGAGTAATGAAGTATACACCAACTCCCTTTGAACGAATTAAGCGTACTACTTGCTCGATTTTTTGAAGCAATACTCTTGGTGCGTCGTC
>JAAZON010000271.1 GCA_012797725.1 SAR324 cluster bacterium
AAACAACATTAATTTTAATGGAAGCGAAATAACAACCGGTGGCAATGTTATCATACTCATCGATGTCAGCACTGAGGAAACAACCATGTCTAAAATAAGAAAAGGCACCGCGATCAAAAAGCCTATCTGGAAGGCAAGATTCAGTTCACTTAGAACAAAGGCGGGAACCGCAACAAAAAAGGGAACATCATTTGGCATCTCAGGTACCTTTTCCTTTGTTATTTCCAAGAATAGGGCAAGATCTTTCTCCCTTGAATGCTTGACAAGGAAATTCTTCAGGGGTGCTGTAGTCTTGTTAATGGCTTCTTGTTCCGAGAGTTGCCCTTCCATGAATGGATTAATGCCTTCCTGATACATTTTTGTGAAAATCGGATTCATAATTGCTGCTGTCAAGAAAAGTGCAAGGCCCGTGATAACCATATTAGGAGGGGTAGATGCAGTGCCTAGGGTCGTGCGAGTAAGACCAAGCACAATAGCAATACGTGTGAAGGAAGTCATAGTTAAGACCATCGCAGGTCCAAAGGAAATCAGTGTAATTAGCAGCACAATTTTTAATGCTGAAGTTATGTTGCTTCCCTGCTGAGTGGCACTTCCTCCAATGTTAATAGAAAGAGCCGGAATAGCCGGATCCTGCGCCAGTACTTGATCGACAAAAAGAAACAATATGCAGAATAAAAATACAAGACTAACGCTAAGTCCACGCATCCTTAAGAACCTCTCATTTGATTTGCTTAGCCCTGTTTTACACATGCTTCTTTCAATGACTCCTCAAATCCATGGGAATTTTCACCTAGCTCTCTATTTCCACCAATACCAAGCATTGACACACGATCCGAGCCATAGGAAACGAGCACGTTTTTCCCATCAACTTCAATCAAAGCCAAAAAATTACGATGATTAATCTGGCCGCGTTCCAAGACCTTAATTCTCTTCGGTGCTATTTGTGGTTTCTTCATATAGAGTTTTTTGTAAAGAGCAACACCTATTAGAAATATCCCCACGCAGATCAAAAGACTTTTAAACATTGCAAGACCCGCACCCTCTATATTCCCCTCAGGGCCTGCACTCCATGGCCTTGACGCAGGACTTTTTGGCTCTGTTGCAGTGGCGGCATCTGCCTGAAGGAGAGCTTTAGTACGCTCCAATTTCTCGATAGAATTTTGTACCGCCTGCTCTTCAGACGACGACAGAATCGGACACGACAGTCCAAGAAGACAAAGAACGATTATTAGCAAACGCCAGCAGTTCATGATTAGGCCAATGCATCGACACGATCATCTGGTGATATAATATCAGTAAGACGAACACCGAATTTCTCGTTTACTATTACTGCCTCACCTCGTGCCACTGGTTTGCCGTTGATGTAAACATCTAGCGGTTCACCAGCTAATTTCTCCAACTCTACGACCGACCCTTGACCAAGTTGCAAGAGATCCTGGATTGTCATCCGAGCTCTTCCAACCTCGACTGTTACTTGTAGCGTAACATCAAGAATGAAGTCCAAAGTTTGAGGTGTGCCCCGAGCACTATTCACTGCTTGCGCCACATTTCCTGCTGCTTCGGCCACTTTTTCCAGTTCTTGTACAGTTTCATTATCCGCCATTTTTCAATAGCTCCAATTTATTGTTGTAATTAATGAGATCTCTCTTTGGAATCGGACGCGTAACTCTAATCGCCCTGTTTCCACGATAACTTCCTACATACCCATAATACTTCGGTGTTCCTTCGACCATGAGCATTGCTTCATCAGATGGGTTGGTATCCATCATCATGATATCGCCAACTCTTAGGTTCAAAAAATCTTTTGTCTTTATCGACCCAGTAGCAAGTTGTGCACTAACATTAACAGGAGTTTGTTGCACGCTTCGTTCTAGGTGCTTTATCACGCCAGTATCCACTTCCAGGCGGGTGCTTTGAAATCCTGCAGCAAGTTTCGATTTTAGAGGATCTATAGTTGAGGATGGTGTGCATAAAATTAAACTAGTTGTTTCTTGCTCAAGTTCAACTTCAATTGTCACAATAACGACTACGTCAGTCGGAGGAACTATAGCAATCGCCAACGGATTAAACTCAGATCGAACATAAACAAAATCAACCGGATGAATTGGAGCCCAAGCGTCTTTCAATACATCCAAGGCTTGCATGACCACCTTACCAATCAGCCTAGTTTCTATAGGTGTGTATTCACGGCCTTCTATCTTAACACGCCCAAGACCACTCCCACCAAACAATGAATCTATAATACCAAACACGAGAGGTGCTGAGACTACCATAAGCGCATAGCCAGGAAGCGGAGGCATTCTGAAAATATGCAGAGATGAGGGAAGCGGTAACTTTTTCATAAAGAGACCAAACTTCACCATCTCGATTCCACCCACATTTGCAAAGCAAGTGCGACCCAAGAACTTCGAAAGAGTGGTTCTGAATTGGCGAGCAAAGCGGTCGTGAATGAGCTCCATTGTAGGCATTCGACCACGAATGATCCTTTCTTGGTTCGCTAGGTCGAATTTCTTCACATTTTGCACTTGCTGCTTTTGACCACCTTCAAGCCCATCCTGTTCTATCTCACCTTCGGAAAGACCTTGCAGCAAAGAATTTATTTCATCTTGTGTAAGAACTTGATTCATTTTTACCGCTTTAACTCCGACTAAATTTAATCGTAACTCTCATTGCCAACTCAGGAGACTTAGAGTCTCCTAATCCCGGCCCCATCTTCGAACATTCGGCGCCCAAATTCCTGAGTCGCAATCCTTCCGCCGGAACACCAAGGTCAATTAATTGACGCCATATTTGTATTGCATGAGCACCAGCCAATGACCAAGACAGCCCATTGCCTGAAAGTCCTTGCCCTGAGCAGGCTTCCACATCTGCAAGCTGAACCTTCAAATAATCCCTGGAGAAATAAGGCATTAGCTCTTTCTTTAATGCCTCTCCTGCTGCAAGTGTTGAGTTGGTGAGGTCTAATTCCCTAAAGCTAAGTTCAACAAAAGTTGCATCAGAAGTCTCTATTTCTACAAGTCCAGGCCTCAAGCTTAAATCCTTTTTTGCAATGAGAGTGCCAATGCTCTTTGACCTCTCTTGGAAAAGACTCATTGCATCGTTGCCCCCTAATCCCCTGTTTTCACCGGAAGAATCCTCGATAGCCTCCCTAAAAGAATGGTATCCGGCACCTGAAAGGGTTATCAGGGCAATAAAAAAACAAAGGAGTAGTGTCAAAAGGTCGCCAAAAGTAATCAGCCAGATATTTTGCACCTTTTTTTCAAGAAAGGTCATTAGATTCCTCCCGGATTGAGGTATGGCCTGGCTTTTTTTAGATGAAGCTCGAGGCCTTCTCTAGAGCCATCCTTGCGCACAAAGACCTTCACAGCACCAAGAGCTAATGATTTCTTTGAAAAATACTCATCTATTAATTTAGAAATCGAAAAGGCTCTCTCAAAATCATCGTCTGCAATACTTAACTCGAATTCCGCATTAACATCATGATTAGAAAGAAAGGACGCCAGAGCCTCCCCCGCTTCGTTATTTATTGACTCATTTGATTCGTCCAAAATTTGAGCAAAGGGAAGCGTTGAAAGCTCCTCTT
>JAAZON010000272.1 GCA_012797725.1 SAR324 cluster bacterium
ATTAAAAGTGCTTTTTTAGTCGATCTCAATTTCTCAATAGAGGAAATTAAGCAAATAATCGAAGAACTTCCTCATGTAATCCGTAGCGCAGATACAGAAGAAGAGCTTAAGAAAGAATTTCAATTACTAAAAGCAGCGGGGGCAAAAATCTGCATCCGGCGAACAGGCAACCAAGAAGTCATTTATCCTTCAAGTTCAAATGAGTTCGAATCTTATGAATCTTCTTCCCCGACTGATAACGAGCTCACCTTTGAAGCAACCTCTTTGGAACCCGATAAAGAGGATGGGACTACCTTTGAGATTGAGTTAGACATCCCCGACATTTCCGATCTCAGCTCACAAAGCAAAGAGAAAGAATCCAAAGTGTATGAGATAAATTATGAACGCAGCAAAGAGTATTCCAATACAATCAAGTCAGAGCAAAATACTGACAAGGAAGAAGGAGTAGTAGTAAAAGCAAAATGTGACCTGAAAAAAGATGATACTCCTTTATTTAGTTTTGAGGAGATTTCAAAAGCTCTGGAAGAGAGTCAAAATGTCCTTGATCAAAAATCTCAGCTTCGAGACTCCGTTGTTGCTCCTGAAGATGATGATGAGTTCGATCTAAGTTTTGACAATGACGCTCCAGTGATTCCAAGCACAACAGCCGTAAAACCTACACAAACAGAGAAGGTCGAAACAAAATATGCCTCCGACAATCAAATGACCTTCGACGAAGAGCTTACAGACTCGAGTTCCGAGAGTGAGGCCTTGCCTGAAATTGAAGTAGAAGACGATACCGAAGAGTCAAGTTCTAGCACTAATGAAGTCTCACTTAACACCGAAGGCACGCCTCAGCAAGAGACTAGTGATAATTCCTCAACAAAAAGCAAATCACAGACAATTACGAAACTTTCTGATATTAGCGCACGAGCAAAAGAAGCCGCAACAGAGCGCGCTTCACTGTCACAAAGTTACGAGGTTAAGTGTGAAAATATAGAGAATCGCTCCAGACCTTCAAGATTCAGAACCTTGTTACGAGAAATTGTGGCGCCTATTGTTATAATTGGCTTAATTTTGGGAGTAGCTAACTGGTATTACTTCTTTGTCTTAAAGAGCCCAGCCGTTCAATTAAAAGAAAATGCCTTTAAAACTACAGTGACACCGTCTCAGCAGCCAAGCCTCGTGAGCACTCAAAGCTCTGGGATTCCTACTCCTGTCGAGCAAATCCTCAGAGGCAAAAGTGAGTTCCCCGATAGGAGCATAAGCATTCAATATGTTGTCGACCAAAAAAGAATTAAAGCTTTTAAAATTGAAATAACAACAACTCCCCCTCCACCGCTTTCACCTGAGCAAATAGTGCGTCAAGAGAAACGCAAACCTTGGTTAAAGAAGATCATAATTGATGACCTGCCTTTGTCTTATGACACTGAGCACACCTTCTCAGCGAAAGGTGCTGTCAAAGCTTATGTTGAGAATGACAAAGTCGCTTTCCGAGTCATCGCAACTGCCACGCTTAATGGTACTTGGAATGAGACCTTTGACAGTATCACAAGCAATATTTCTGTTCGATACAATAATGATAACGAATCACCTCAGAGTACAGAGATAATTCAACGTTTAGCTGATGGTTCTTTGTCCTTCTTGCTCAACACTTCTGTTATTGCAATGAAGTAATCGGGAAAGATTCTTTCTTATAAGATCCGATACTTAACGCAAAGGCTTCATTTCTTCTTTTTGCCTTTCTTTTGACTCTTGCTGTCTTTTCTTGCCGACTTCTGTTTCACAGGCGTACTCTTTTTCTTGATAGCTCCCTTGGCTGCTTTTCCTTTTTTGGTTTCTGTCTTTTTCGCAGTTTGTTTCACCACTTTCTGTGCTTTAGCTGAAGATTTCTCCTTTAAGATCTTAATTCTTGATTGCGAAGTTTTAGCAGCCTTTGCTATGGGAACTACTTTGGTCTTGACAAGCTTCTCCTTCACCGGAGGGATCATCTTGGGTCTTCCTCCTTTCTTCTGGATTCCTTTTCTTGGAAAATGATCTTCGTCTTCTTCCTCATCCTCATCAACTTCATGCATGTTCATGGCTTCCAGGTCTGGCTCCTCTTCCGAAGCATCTCTCTTGTGGCGTGGTCGAGAATATCCTGGATCTTCTTCGTCTTCATCTGATTCTTGAGCTTTACGTTCCTTTTCGCGCTTTAGATATTCTTTAGTATCTTCCATGAGATTCTGGCGCTGGCGTTCATGTCTCTCCTTAATCTCTTCGAGCTCTTCCTTCTTTGACGACCAGGTAACCCCGTCGAGACTAAACAGCGTAAACTCTGTGCTTCCGAATTTAACTGTTTTTATCAGGTATTTACCTTTCTTTTCAGGCATGTTTAATTCTCAAAAAAGTGGCCAGTGCCCTGCGCTTCCAGCCTTTCTAAACTTGAGGATAATTTGAAACATGGGCTTTTGGAAACCATAAATCTGCAGGCTTGCTGCTACTTTTTGCCTATCTTTCAGCCTTTGGGAACAGCATGCTAGTCTTAGGCATTGAAATCTCTAAAAAACCTGCTTCTCTTGGGGGGAGTTTTACGCCTTATGTCAA
>JAAZON010000273.1 GCA_012797725.1 SAR324 cluster bacterium
CTTCTATAATTTTACCCTTAACTTGCTCGCGGGTCATATTTTCGTATTCCTTATCTATTTTTTGACGAGCGGACATTTTAAGTTCAAGTACAGTTTCTTCCGGTCCCTCCAACGTCTTAACAAACTCATCATTCAGATCAGGAAGGATCTCTTCTGAAATTCCCTTAACTTCCACAGTATAGGATATTGTCTTTCCTCTCATTTCTTCATTTTGATGATCATCACCTATCTTAGTATTAATCTGTTTAATTTCACCCACTTCCATTCCAAGCATCCCAGTTTCTAGGACTTCAGGTATGCGCTTATCTCCGATTTTCACAAAGAAGGGTTCAGGTCTGCCCTCCTCATTATTTCCTTCTACATGCACCCTAAGCTCGCCTTCCACGACATCCCTATCCACAACTACAGTTCTATCTTCAACTTTCTTTAAAGTTGCCTTACTTCGCAAAATATCCTGGACAAATTGCTCGACTTCCTTATCAGTAGCCTCGCGCTTCTCAACAGTCACTTTGAAATGGTCATAACTGCCAACTTCTGGCTTTGGAAAAATACTGACTGTTGCCGAGTATTCCAAGGGTTTTGACAGTTCAATGTTTTTAATCTCTATGGCGGGATCTCCCACCAGCGAAAAGCCGTTCTCTTTCAAGATGGCTTGAAAGGATTCATTAATAAGTCGATCGACGGTATCCAGACGAGCTCTTTCCCCGTACATTTTCTCAATAATTTGCTGTGGAGCTTTACCAGGCCTAAATCCTTTAATCGTCACTTTTTGAGCCAGTACACCGAGGGCCTTCTTTGCTTCATCTTTAAAATATTCCAACGGAATAACTACAGAAATTTTCTTTTTTACATCACTCAAATTATCTATTGATGATTGATAATCCATTTATATCCTCTACGATCTTCTTCGTTTTTTAGTTTTTCGAAGGTCGACCTTAACACAAATTGTCTGCAAATGCACACCTTGTACTATTGATTCATGGCTCACTGTACTATAATTTTGCATATACGCGGGGATGGTGAAATTGGTAGACACGCCAGATTTAGGTTCTGGTGCCGAGAGGCTTGGGGGTTCGAGTCCCCCTTCCCGCACATTAGTCAAATAGCTTCTCCAGGGCACACCGAAATACAATCGATTGAAATACAAGATTTATTGCCTGTTTGAGCCAGACTTATTATAGCCCCTCATCTCCATCCTTGCCGTATTTAAGGCTGGACTTAATAGTTTATACACCTCATCATCATCATTAGTTAAAAGCACTATCTTTCCAGCACGATCCAAGACCGCAAAATATGGAAGCTCATGACCTTGAAAAGCCAAATACATCTCATCTGCAATTTCATTCCCTGAATATGCAGGGAGTAAGGCTCTTAATTTCCCACTATCTAGGTACTCTCTTAGCTCCGCCTCATCTTCCAGTTTGTCAATACTAACAGCTATGAATGCGATTTCTCTGCTTTTTGGAGTTCTTGCTGCATAGGCATTTAAACGCTCCATGGCTCTTCGAGATCTGCCACACCATGTTGCCCAGAAAGCAACTACAACCATCTTTCCCTTAAACTCAGCCAAGATTCGGGTGCTGCCATCGTACATTGTCAATTTGGCATATGGAAATGTCTGTCCAATTATACTTGCTTGATTAACAACTTTTTGACTGCATCCTGCAAACAAAACTAGGCAACATGCAAAAGTAAATATTCTGCTAATTAACCTCATCAAAACACTCCTAATTTTCCAGAATTGAACACTTGATAATATAAAGTTCAAACGCCAGAGCAAAACTTCTCACAGACTCTATTGCCGCTGCTTTATAAACCAGAAATTCTCACTATAGGCTTTTCTAACATCGGGATCTTTTTCATTTTCAAACCTGTCAATAATAAGTTTTATAGCTGTGGCATCGTTAAGTCCTTTCAATAATCCAATCGCTGCGATTCGAATCTCCTTGTTATCTGAAAGCAAAAGATTAAAAGCCTGCCTCGCTGAAATATGAGTTGCATGAGTATTTAGTATATACTTCAGCACCTCTAAAGGAGCAGATTCAGTCAGAATTACCATGAAGGCTTCTTCTTTTATGTTTCTATCAATGACAGAATAAATTTCTTGATAGGCTTCCGGCGGTATTAATTCCATCACTGCCATCATTCCAATCATCCTTGCAAAGTCCCCTCTTTGTTCCCATTTTTTCGCTCGGAGCCAGGCAATTAATGAAGTCGCTGGTTCACTTACCGTGCTTCTTCCTGCCAGAATATCAAAAACGCTCGTACGGAGTGTAGCGTCCGTCAAATCAGCACAAATACCCAAGAGAACCTTTTCACTATTGCCGGAGAACAAAGCGCCAAGCCCTTGCAAGTCACCCTGATCTAAATGTCCCGTCGCCGCATGAATAAGCGCAGATAAGGACAAAGAAGAAATATCACCCTGGAAATCAATAGATGATAGGAAAAATGCACGAAGTGGAGAAAGTATATTTCTACGCAAAATCTCCTTTATTACAGCATCGCTACGCAAATCTTTTTCTTCCACCAACACGTCAAGGAAGGCGTAGAGCTTTTGATCGTCGTATGATTCTAAGTTCTGCATGATAAGACTTCCATAATCGGAAGAAGTCTCAGGCACTGCAAACAACATCTCAGGCATGCCCATTTTATCATTGAGACTCTCCCCACGAATGGATTTCACCAACTCCCTGAAAACAGCCTCAAAGGAATCGGGTTTCGCACTGTCCAATACAAGAGCTGCTGCCATTTTCAGAGCTGCCGTAGAATGTGATTGAGCTATTTTCCTTAGCATCTCAGCTCTTGCTTCCTGTGGTAATGTTGGGTCAACAACCCGGAGCATTGGCCCATAAGAGGCGGGAGGTTCTCCAGTAGGAAGACGATCAAGCCACTGGCGCAACTCTTCACTACTCCTCAAAAAGCCAAGCCTTTTGGATCTATCCATTATAGCCTTTTCAGCCATTAGCCTCGAAGCATTGGATTTTGGATCCGTAGCACTACGCACCAAGACATCAGCCACAAGAGGATCATCGGAAGCTGCCAATTCAGAGAAATATTGAGTATCGGCTCTATCCTCTGTTTCAGTGCCAGCCCCTATCATCGCCATTGCTTGCCGGACTTTTAAGTTCTGTGAGACTGCAGCAATTTGCTGCTCCACAGGATCAACCTTCACTTGATCTGCTTCACGAAAGACAAGCGCCCAAGCTGCAATACAGACCAGAGCGAGAATCAAGCCACCAATGCTGCCGTACAAAACACCCTTATTCCTTTTATTGAACAAGTCTTGACTCTTTAACTTCTCATCCATCGTGGGAATACCGGAACTTCGCATTACGGGCCCTGTTATGAGCACTGCATCACTTCGATCCCCTGACTTTCCTCCTTCTTGATCAATACCATATTTAACAGGCATGAGAGACGAGAGAAAGGACTCTTGTTTACAATCTCTAATGGCATTCAGCATTTCACTAGCTGAGGCAAAACGTGCACTTGCATCATATTCTAATGCTCGTAGTAGTATCTCATCTCCCCAAGCTGGGGGCTTCTCCATAACTCTTTGCAATGGTCGTACTGCATGAACACCTCGCGCTTCACTTTCCTCATCAATTGGATACTGATTTGTTATCAACAAATAACCCAGTACGCCAAGAGAATAAACATCAGATGCCATGGTTGGTGGATTACCGTCTATGACTTCAGGTGCCGAGAATCTTCTAAAAAAAATAAAATTATTC
>JAAZON010000274.1 GCA_012797725.1 SAR324 cluster bacterium
GCTCAGGGCATGAAACTGTTAAACTCTTAGAAGAAAGCAGGGTCTTTCTGAAAGAGACAGGTGATACATTGGTTAACCTAAAGAAGCAATTTTCAGAAGGCGCAGTGGATCTTAGTGTCAAGGGTGCGGAGTTGACTTACAGTATTGAGAAGACCGCTGAGGCCATTTCATCAACTCTTGATAAATACAAAAATCCTCAGAATATTCTCTTTGGGCCAGAAGAGAGCTCACTTGGCCCAGGTGAGGAAAAATTGGAGAATGCCAGATGAGAAATTACCTTACTGCTCTCTTGCTTGTTGTTCTTTTATCCAGTTGCTCTGCACTCTTTTCGCCATCAAGAGCACCTCGGGTTGTATTTGTTCTTGGAGGTTTGAATAAGACGAACACTGAGTCTAGGCAAAGCGAAGGTCGACTTAAACTTATTATTAAAGATATGAGTGCCCCTGCCTTTATTGATAACGAGCGAATTCTCTTTAGCCGTGATGGACATACCATAGCGTCGTATCAATTCTCATCCTGGGCCCAAAGTCCCCCAAAACGTATTCATGACCTCATGGTAGAACGCTTCGCGAACTCGGGCTATTTCAAGTCTGTTAATAAAGGAAGTGGGCTAATAAATGGCGATATTCTCATAAACTCAGAACTTAGAAGTTTTTATCATGATGCAAGGCAAGAGCCAGGAAATGTCGTAGTATCCATATATGTGGAACTCTTGGATCTTAAAAACAGAGAACTTCTAAAAAGCAGGTTGTTCAATTCACAGATTCCTACATCATCCTATGATGCAGCAGGAGCCGCTGCTTCTTTCAATAATGCAACAGAGACATTGATTGAAGAGATATTAACCTGGACTAAGTCGGAATTGGGGTTGAAGGTTGAACCGAGTTGATTTGAATGAGCTTATCTTTTCTCACTTTCTCGATAAAGCACGATTAAGGATAGCATCAACTTTTGGCCCAGAAATGCGAAGATTTTTATTTTTCCCAACTTCTTCTGCAAGTTCCGGCGTAGCTTCTGAAGAAGGTGTCTTGACTGCTTTCGGATCTTCGGGAATATTTTCCACCCCACCTCGCTTCTGCAAAGAATCATTTAACCTAAGAGACTCCCTTTCTTCAACTCTGTTAATTGGCAAATCTCTCTCTATTATATTCTCTCTGATCTGAAATTCTTTGGTTTTGTATTTATTTATTGGTCGCAATTTCTTCTCTGTGCTGGGGACTCCCTTTGCGCAAGGTTTATTCTGATATATGCCTCCGCAAATAAAAACACTACTAGTTGCAAAAGCATCAAGATAAAAAAGAAAACAAGATGAAATTGAGATTATAATCAAGAATCTTTTGAGCATAGTCGCTTCAAATGCAGACACAAAGTCTCGTTTCAACTCTCCTCTGGCATGGGGGCCTCCGCATCTTTTCCAATATCTGGAACTTTCCATATCAGAGCTTCAACGCGCTGCGCTGCTTCATCGTCACATGTACTATCAAGTAACTCAGACGCTATCATGCCATGCAAAATCTCTTCCGTACAAGCTAAAACACGTTCCAAATTATGAGAATAAACTAGCTTCTCTTCCCGCCTTTGCATCAGTGGATATTCATTGGCCAAGCTTCTGTATTCTGCCATAGGAAAGTGCCTATACCTGCAAAAGAAATCAAAATGCCAAGGCAAAAAACTCATTATTCGTCTGCGACCCAACTCATCGTCTCCAAAATGCTCTTTCATATAAGACGAGAGCTTGAAATATACGGACACCCTTTCCTTGGGAGTAATTTCTTTGCTCCCCCCATTCTTTATTTCCGAAAAGAGCCAAGGGCTTATTAATGCGCCTCTTGCTAACACCACTCCTAAAACTCCGCTTTGAACTTTACGATCTTCTGCTTCATACCACGTTAAGATGTCTCCGTTTCCAAGCACCGGGATGCTCAAGTCTGCTGCCACAGACTTAATAAGCTCCCAGTTTGCTGCCTTTGTATAACGCTGAGCCCGGGTACGACCATGAATTATCAAGGCCGTAGCTCCTGCAGCTTCGAGCATCTTGGCTACTTCTGCAATATTAATATGCTCTTCATCCCAGCCAATTCGAAGTTTTACAGTTATGGGCACTGCTAAATTTTTCGACAGAGATTCTACTATCTCAACAATTCTTTTGGGGCGTTGCAGCATCGCAGCCCCCAAGCCTTTCTTAATCACCTCATCAATTGGGCATGCACAATTAATATCTATAAATGAAGCTCCTTGTTTAAGTGCAATCTCTGCTGCTTTTAATGCTTCGTCGGCCTTA
>JAAZON010000027.1 GCA_012797725.1 SAR324 cluster bacterium
TGGCCGTACGGTCGGCGCCGGAGTTGTAAGTTCGATTATCGAATAAATATGACAGTACGAGGATGAAATGCCAACTCAAAAGATAAGAATTCGCTTAAAAGCTTACGATCACAAGCTTCTTGATGTTTCTGTAGGGGAAATAGTAGATACTGCAAAAAGAACTGGTGCTCGCATAGCAGGCCCAATTCCTCTACCTACTGTTATCAATAAGTATTGTGTTCTCCGTGGACCTCATGTAGACAAGAAATCCAGAGATCAGTATGAAATACGTTCACATAAGAGGCTGATTGACATACTGGATCCCACTCAACAAACTGTGGATGCTTTAATGAAGCTAGATCTTTCTGCTGGTGTAGATGTAGAGATTAAGCTCTAAATTACAATCGAAATAGATCAAATACGAACAGGAATATTAGTCATGAAGAAGGGCTTACTCGGAAAAAAACTTGGGATGACTCAGATATTTACCGAAGATGGGCGTAGGATTCCGGTTACCGTTGTGAAAGCCGGACCGTGCGTTGTACTGAGCAAAAGGTGTTTAGAAAAAGATGGTTATAACGCAGTACAGTTAGGGTTTGAAGAAGCTGACACCGCGAGGATGCCTAGATCCAGAATTGGTCACTGTCGGCAGGCTGGAAAAGGCGTAATGAAACATGTTCGTGAGTTCCGAATCGATGACTGTAGTGCATTTACTGTAGGAGATGTACTGTCGGCTCAAATATTCGCTGCAGGTGAATTTATAGATGTTACTGGTGTAAGCATAGGAAAAGGTTATCAAGGTGTCATTAAACGATGGAATTTTCAGGGCGGTCGGTCTTCTCATGGTTCACGTTTTCATAGAGCTCCAGGTTCCATTGGCTGTTCAGCCACTCCCTCGCGAGTATTAAAAAACAAAAAAATGCCCGGTCAGATGGGAAATTCGAGAGTAACAGTTCAGCGCCTTCAGATAATCCGTGTAGATGAGGTTGAAAACATAATCCTCGTAAAGGGTGCTCTGCCAGGAGCAACTAACGGACTGGTAATATTGAAGGATAGCGTTAAAAGCTAGGTATACTAGAGTTACCGGAGAAATTCATGGCTACGATAGATGTTTTTGATTTAAATAAGAATAAGATTGAATCTATAGATTTGTCGAGTGAAGTTTTTGCTGCTGAGATAAAAGAGCATCTTGTTCATGAAGCTATAAGAATGCAGCAAATGAACAAGCGCTCAGGAACTGTGTCGGTAAAAAATCGATCAGAAGTTTCCGGCAGCGGGAAAAAACCATTCAAGCAGAAAGGGACAGGTCAGGCGCGACAGGGGTGTTCACGAGCACCTCAGTATCCAGGGGGTGGAGTTGTTTTTGGTCCCCAACCGAAGGTTTATAACCTTTCGATGAACAAAAAAGCATACAAATCTGCAATGAGATCTGCTCTAACGTCCCTAAAGAATGAAAACAGAATAACCATAGTAAACAAATTAGAATTAAATACTATTTCTACAAAAAATGTTGTTAAATTCTTGAATACATTTGCTTTCACCAAGACATTAATTGTGTGCGATAATAAAAATAAAGAATTTCTATTGTCCGCTCGTAATGTAAAAAACGTAAAAGTTGTTATGAGCGATAATCTAAATGTGTATGACTTGGTTAATTTTAAAAATATAGTTTTCAGCCAGGCTGCTGTAAAACAAATTGAAGGAGTATTACAACCATGAATATTTATGATGTGATACAGAAGCCGTTGATTACTGAAAAGACATCATTTGAAAGAGAAAATAGAAATATATTGGCGTTTCAAGTACATAATGATGCTAATAAGCTAGAAATCAAGAAAGCAGTTGAAAGTCTTTTTAAGGTTGATGTGACAGAAGTTAGAACGCTTATGGTCGCTGGTAAGATGAAAAGGTTTGGTAAGAAAATTGGAAAGCGATCTAACTGGAAAAAGGCCTATGTTACACTGAAACCTGGCAGCAGTGTTGACTTCTTTGAAGTGTAAAATTAAATGATGGGGTTGAAATAATGGCAATCAAAACGTATAAACCAACTTCTGCAGGCAGAAGACAGCAGAGCTGCTCGTCATTTCAGGAAATTACAACATCAAAACCCGAAAAGTCTCTACTGGTATGTCTCAAAAAAACTGGAGGCAGAAACAGCTCCGGGAGGATTACATCTAGACATATTGGGGGCGGACACAAAAGAAAATATAGAATTATTGATTTCTTACGCGATAAACGGGATATAGAAGCGCGAGTTGCTTCAATTGAATATGACCCAAATAGAAGTGCGAGAATCGCATTGCTGATATATGAAGACGGTGAAAAAAGATATATTTTGGCTCCAGATGGTATAAAAGTAGGGAATACGGTTCTCGCAAGCGAAAACGCTGATATTAGACCCGGCAATGCCTTACCATTGAAGGCAATTCCGTTAGGAACCATTATTCATAATATTGAACTGAAGATTGGAAAGGGAGCTCAGCTAGCGCGTAGTGCAGGAACGTATGCACAGCTCATGTCTAAGGAAGGCAAGTATTCGCAAGTTAAACTTCCTTCTGGTGAAGTTAGAATGATACTATTAGATTGCTTTGCAACTATTGGGCAGGTAGGAAATCTGGATCACGAAAATGTATCGTTAGGAAAAGCAGTGCGCTCACGATGGCTTGGAAAGAAACCTAAAGTCCGAGGGGTAGCGATGAACCCTGTTGATCATCCCCATGGAGGGGGTGAGGTAAGAACATCCGGAGGAAGGCATCCAGTAACCCCATGGGGTATTCCTACAAAAGGTTATAAAACTAGAACAAACAAAACTTCATCAAAGTTTATAATTAAATCTAGAAAGCAGTAAAAAATAAAAAGGAATACAATATGGCACGATCAATCAAAAAAGGACCATTTGTTGATGAGCATTTATCTACAAAAGTGCAAAAAGAAGGTCCTAATTCAAAAAAAATAATTAAAACATGGTCAAGGCGGTCTACTATTATACCCGAATTTATTGGGTGTACTTTTGCTGTGCATAACGGAAAGAAATTCATTCCTGTATTCGTCACTGAAAATATGGTAGGCCATAAGCTTGGTGAGTTTGCACCTACAAGGACTTTCTACGGTCATGCAGCCGATAAAAAAAGTAAGCTGAAAAAGAAGTAAAAGATTAAGGAGCGATACATGGAAGCAAGTGCCAAGCTAAGTTTTGCCCGGTTGTCTCCAAGAAAAACGCGACTTGTTGTGGATATGATTCGAGGCAGAGAAATTCAAGTGGCTTTGAATATATTAAAATACTCTCCTCAACCATCTGCTAAGGTAATCTCCAATTTGCTCAGGTCTGCTGTATCAAATGCAGAACAAAAAGGTGTTACGGATATTGATAGTCTTTTTGTAAAGACTATCTCTGTAAACCAAGGAACAGTTCTGAGAAGATTTTTACCGAGAGCCATGGGTAGAGCGAGCAGGATTAGGAAGCCGACAAGTCATATCAGTGTGGTGTTGGCTGAAAAGAAATAAGAATCAAGTTGGAGGTGAGGTTTGGGTCAGAAAGTAAATCCAATAGGTTTTAGGCTCGGTGTAATTAAAACATGGGAATCAAAGTGGTATGCCGAATCAGACTTCGCATCTCTTCTCCATGAAGATCTGAAGCTGCGTGATTTTCTAAAAAAACGCCTATATAATTCTGGTGTTTCTAAGATAGAGATAGAACGTGCAGCTAATAAGGCAAAGATTAATATTTATACTGCGCGACCCGGACTGATTATAGGGAAGAAAGGTTCTGAAGTAGAAACGCTAAAGCGGGACCTTGCAAAACTAACAGATAAAGAAGTCTTTCTTAATATACAAGAAATCAGAAAACCTGAGCTTGATGCTCAACTTGTAGCAGAGAATGTTGCATTACAGCTTGAGCGACGAATTGCATTCAGACGTGCTATGAAAAAAAGCGTCACGACTGCTTTAAAATTTGGAGCAAAAGGAATTCGCATAACCTGCTCTGGGAGACTTGGCGGTGCTGAAATGTCAAGAACTGAATGGTATAGAGAAGGTCGTGTGCCTCTTCATACCCTTCGAGCAGATATAGATTATGGTTTTGCAGAGGCTAAAACAACATACGGAATAATTGGCGTAAAAGTCCTAATCTTTAAGGGCGAAGTACTGCCAGGGAAAAATTAGCAGAGGAGCCATAAAATGTTGATGCCGAAGAGAGTAAAACAGAGAAAGCAGATGAAAGGAAAAATGAAGGGCTCTCCACAACGTGGAGTTTCTTTAGCTTTTGGTGAATATGGATTACAGGCAACAGAATGTGGATGGATAGACTCGAAACAAATTGAAGCTGCTCGTATAGCTCTAACAAGGTATATAAAAAGAGGCGGCAAAACATGGATCCGCATATTTCCTGACAAGCCTCTCACTGCAAAACCAGCCGAAACACGAATGGGAAAAGGGAAAGGCTCTCCTGATTCATGGGTTTGCGTAATTAAGCCTGGACGAATTCTTTATGAGATGGAAGGAGTAAGCGAAGATATCGCACGCGAGGCATTTCGTCTTGCGGCATTTAAGCTTCCAATTTCAACAAAATTCGTCTCGAGGAAGGAAGATAATGAAAATTAAAGATTTGCGTAATATGACGATTGAAGAAATTGATGCTAAAGAAAGAGAGTTAAAAAAAGAGCTTTTCAATATAAAGTTTCAACTGCACACTGGACGACTAGAGAATACAGCTAAGTTATCTGCCTTGCGAAAGAATATCGCACGAGCAAAGACTGTTTCTAAGGAAAAAAGAGCTTAAGGTGAGGAGATTATGAGCGTGCGCGGCATCAGGAAAACGCAGATTGGTATCGTTGTTAGCGATAAAATGCAAAAAACGGTAGTCGTAAAGGTTTCGCATCTCGTGAAGCATTCTGAATATAACAAGTTTATAAAAAGAAGCGTTAAATATAAGGCGCATGATGAGTTAAATTCATGCAAAATAGGCGACAGAGTTCAGATAGTTGAAACAAGGCCGCAAAGTAAAGAGAAGCATTGGGCAGTAAAAAAGATACTTGACAGGACTATATAAGGCAGGAGTATTACAATGATACAGATGCAATCATTACTTGATGTCGCTGATAATTCAGGAGCTAAGAAACTTTACTGCATAAAGGTTTTAGGTGGTTCAAAGCGTAAATATGCAAGTATAGGGGATATAATTGTCGCCTCAGTAAAAGAGGCAATTCCCAATTCAAAGGTCAAGAAGGGTGATGTAGTAAAAGTTGTAATTGTGAGGACAGCTAAAGAAATTGGACGCCCTGACGGATCGTACATAAGATTTGATGACAACTCAGGAGTTGTTATTAACAATCAAAAGGAACCTGTAGGTACTAGAATATTCGGTCATGTAGCGAGAGAGCTGAGAGCAAAAAAGTTTATGAAAATAATATCTCTTGCGCCAGAAGTACTTTAAATTTATCGGGAGTTATTATAATATGCTTGATAATAAAATGAAAATAAAGAAGGGCGACACTGTAATGGTGATCACCGGGAAAGACAGTAAAAAAACCGGAAAAGTACTCCGTATATTCACAAAAAAAGATAAAATTGTTATTGAAGGACTGAACATTATCAAGAAACACAATCGATCACGTGGTAACCAGCCCGGGGGGATTGAGGAAAAAGAGGCTCCAATTCACATTTCTAACGTCATGATGTTCTGTGCTAAATGTAATAAGCCTGTGAGAATCAAAAAACAAGTATTAGAAAATAGTGAAAAGATAAGAACATGCTCTAAATGCGGCGAAGCATTTGACAAATAGTTTGGAGGATTGTATGTCGAGGCTTAAGGAACAGTATAAGAATGAGATTATACCAAACCTTATAAAAGAGTTTGGGTATAAGAATATAATGCAAGTACCTCGTCTTGAAAAAATCGTTGTCAACATGGGGCTTGGTGAAGCAATTCAAAATGTTAAGATTCTTGATTCTGCTGCTGAGGAGTTAGAGGTTATTACAGGCCAAAAATCTGTCATTACAAAAGCTAAAAAGTCTATAGCTTCTTTTAAGCTTCGACAAGGGATGCCTATTGGTTGTATGGTTACGTTGAGAAGAGAAAAAATGTATGAATTTCTCGACCGTCTTATGAATATTGCCCTTCCGCGAGTAAGGGATTTCAAAGGTGTTTCTAGTAAAGGTTTTGATGGAAGAGGGAATTATTCTATCGGAATAAAGGAACAATTGATATTTCCAGAAATAAATTACGATAAGGTTGAGAAAGTGAAAGGCCTTAATGTATCAATTGTTACTTCTGCTGCGACGGATGAAGAAGGGCGAGCCCTTTTAAAAGGCTTCGGCATGCCTTTCAGGAACTAATTAGTTTGGAGGAGATCAGTGGCAAAGACATCCATTATCCTTAAATCACAAAGAAAAGCGAAATTCAAAGTTCGTGAATATAATAGATGCCCATTGTGCGGCAGACCAAGAGCGTTTTACAGGAAATTTCAGATGTGCAGAATATGTTTACGGAAATTAGCTTCTAACGGAAAGATTCCAGGCGTCATTAAATCAAGTTGGTAATTAAGAAACAAAGAGGAGTTTTTCATGTCAATGACTGATCCCATAGCCGATATGCTTACTAGAATAAGAAATGCTAGTATAGCAAAAATACAAAAAATCGATATACCTTCCTCAAATTTAAAAGTTAGTATTGCAAATGTATTACGAACTGAGGGATTTATTAAAAATTATAAAGTTCTGGCAGACGATAAGCAGGGAATACTACGAATATATCTAAAATTTATAGATGAAAAAGATTCCGTAATTACAGAGATAAAGAAGGTTAGCAAGCCCGGAAGTAGAAAATACGTTACAAAAAATAATATCCCTAAGGTAAAGAACGGATTAGGTATAGCTATTTTGTCTACGTCAAAAGGTGTAGTTGCAGATAAAGTCGCTAGAGAAGCAGGTATAGGTGGCGAAGTAATTTGTACAGTATGGTAATAACATCGAGGAGCATTCATAATGTCCAGAATAGGAAAATTACCTGTTGAAATACCAAATGGAGTCAATGTTCTCATTGATAATAATGAGATATCTGTAACTGGCCCAAAGGGTTCATTGAGAAGACCGCTTATAGAGGGTGTTTCTATCGAAATCAAAGACAATAACATTACTATTACAAGGAATAAAGATGATAAAAAGTCACAGTCCTGTTTTGGTTTAATGAGGACTTTAATAAATAATATGGTGATCGGTGTCACTAAAGGCTTTGAAACAATTCTAGAAATCTCAGGTGTTGGTTATCGAGCCGAGTCAAAAGATAACATGCTTGTATTAAGCTTAGGGTATTCACATCCTGTTAATTATATCTTACCAACAGGTATTAATGTAGAAGTTGAAAAGATGACTAAGGTATATGTTAGAGGTGCTGATAAAGAACTTGTCGGACAAGCAGCAGCAAAAATAAGGTCCTTTCGTGCCCCTGAGCCATACAAGGGCAAAGGAATAAAATATTCCGATGAAACCATATTAAGAAAAGCGGGCAAGACCGGAAAGAAGTAGTATCCTTTCATGAGGAGAGATAATAGTGAGTACATTAAGTAAAAAAGAGCGCGCAAGGCTGAAAAGAAAAATCAGGGTGCGGAAAGCTGTTAGGGGAAGAGAAAATAGACCTCGCCTGAATGTTTTTAAAAGCTCAAATCACATTTATGCTCAGATTGTTGATGATATTGAAGGTAAGACATTAATATCAGCATCAACTCTACAAGATTCAGTTAAAGAAGGTCTTGTGCATACAGGCAATGTTTCTGCTGCAGTCAAGGTAGGTACCACAATAGCGAAGAGGGCCTTGGAAAAAGGTATAACTGCTGTCGTATTCGATAGAAATGGTTTTCTTTATCATGGAAGAATAAAGGCATTAGCTGATGCTGCAAGAGAAAACGGACTTTTATTTTGAGAACGGATAAACAGGAGGCTATACTTGATAAAGATAAATATAAACGAGCTTACCTTAACAGATAGAGTAGTACATATAAGCCGTGTAGCTAAAGTCGTTAAGGGTGGACGAAGATTCAGCTTCTCAGCATTAGTCGTAGTAGGTGATGGTAACGGGTATGTTGGATACGGTCTTGGGAAGGCTAACGAGGTCCCTGAAGCTATTAGAAAAGGTGTCGAGCAGGCCAAGAAGAATCTAATTTATGTTCCATTGGAAAACAACACAATCCCGTATGAGGTAATAGGACGTTTTGGGGCAGGAAAGGTACTGATAAAACCTGCGTCCGCTGGAACAGGGGTTATCGCCGGTGGAGCTGCGCGCGCCGTACTCGAAGCTACCGGTATTCACAATATACGCTCAAAATTTATCGGGTCCAATAACCCACATAACGTTGTAAAAGCAACA
>JAAZON010000275.1 GCA_012797725.1 SAR324 cluster bacterium
ATCCAAGCAAATGAAAAAGAAGCCCCGGTACAGGAGAAAAAATTACCCGCACTTATTGAGCAGATACGAGAAAGCAGATTAGGAGCGGGATTTCAGCAATGAACCCCAAGGGGTTTTTGCTTTTTGAAGAAGCTTTGGACTGCCGCTAAAAATCACACGCCCGCCCTCATCTCCTGCTCCTGGCCCAAGTTCCAGGACATGATCGGCCGAGCGAATAATGTCTTCTTCATGTTCAATGATAATCACACTGTTGTTGTGATCTACCAAGCTTCGAAGCGTTTTAATTAAACGAGCTACGTCACTTTTATGCAGCCCTGTTGTTGGTTCATCAAGAAGATATAAGGTGTGCCCTCGTTGCGAGCCGCTAAGCTCTGCTACTAATTTCATTCTTTGGCTTTCACCTCCTGATAGTGTCGCTGAGCTTTGTCCAAGTGTGAGATAGCCAAGCCCAAGTTCGCAGGCATTATGCAAGGCATGATGAATCTTTCTGTGATGTGAAAACAGCGCCCGTGCTTCTTCCAGTGTCAGATTTAATACATCACTCACTGAGAGGTCTTTGAATTTTACAAGAAGAGCATCATCTGTGAAGCGTTGCCCATTACATGAATCACAGATAATGGAAGCATCTGGGAGAAAACTCATTTCGAGTTTTTGCAAACCAAGGCCTTTACAGTCGGGGCAGCGGCCCTTGCCTGTGTTGTATGAGAAATAACTGGCGCTTAAGCCCCTGGTCTTTGCTTCGAGAGTTGAAGCAAAGACATTTCGCATATGATCCCATATGCCAAGATAGGAGGCTGGAGTGGATCTGGAGTTTAAGCCAATAGGCTTTTGATCAATGAGCAAGACTCGATCAATATTTATGCTGCTCTTAAGCTTTGTGCCGTTCATTTCCCAGGTATCAAGAGACTTGTTTTTGCCAGGCACTATTGCTTTTGAAATTACGCCATGAACCAGAGAGCTTTTCCCAGCGCCAGATACTCCTGCTACGACCACAAGGGAAGCCAAAGGGAGTTCCAGATTAATGTTCTTCAAATTATTCTTTGAAGCATTTTGAATCGAAAGAAGAGGGGCTTCCGATTGGATTCTTGATGGAGGCAGGGCTGCACTTTCGCGCATTGCTCTCGACGATATGGAATTCAAATCTTTCTTAAAAGCCTCAACACTGCCCTCAAAAACTATATGACCTCCTTCCGTGCCTCCGCCTGGACCCACTTCGATTACATATTCAGAACTTAAAATGCTTTGGGCATCATGTTCGATTATGATTACGGAATTCCCGGAATTTTTTAGCTCTCGAATTTCTTCTAAAACTTTCAGATTATCAATGGGATGAAGGCCTGCACTTGGTTCGTCAAAGATGTAAAGTACGCCACTTAAGGGAGAGCCCATTGCGGCAGCAAGACGTAAGCGCTGAAGCTCCCCTCCGGAAAGTGTCTGGCAATCTCTATTGAGATTCAAATAGTCGAGGCCCATTTTTGAAAGAATGTCGAGTTTTGATAGAAGCTCCTTCATTATACTTTGGGCAATTTTTGAAGTTCGACTGTCAAAACTTAAAGTCTGAAGGAAGTCTCTTAAGTCTTGAGGACCAAGGAGAGAGGCTTCATAGATGTTTTTATCAGCGAGTCGTAAATGCCTTCCGAGTGTATTAAGTCTTGCTCCCTTACAAGATGGGCATGGAGCGCCCTTTTTATCGAGGCCGCTGCCATGGCAGCGGCTGCAAGCACCGCGTTTTGAGTGAAACGAAAGATCCTCAGGATCAGGTTTAAAAAAGCCTCTGTTACAGCGAGGACAAGTGCGCTCAGCACTTAAAACTTCTTCGGAATTTTTTGTGTGCACAATAAGCGTTCCACCCCCTAAGGCAAGAGCCTGGCGAGTGGCGTCAAGCAGCATGTCCTTATCAATTCTGTCTTTATTAAAGCGTGCAATTACATAATCAATTGAGTGAACCTTGTTTTTTTCAAGGTCGTAGTGGAAATCAGAGGGTCTAACAAACAGTCCATCAACCCGAACTTCGTTGATCTCTGAACGGACCGCACGTTCAAAAATCTGCCTGTGAGATCCCTTCTTTAACTTTACAATGGGGGCAAGAATTCGTGTCTGAGAATCAGAAAGCTCCAATACCGCATCCCTTATGGCTTCTGCAGAAAGTGCAGATATTTTTTCTTTTGGGTGGTCTGGGCAATACTGGTCGGCGGTTTTAGAGTAAAGAAGGCGAAGAAAATTATAAGCTTCCGACATGGTGCCTACTGTGGAGAGGTGGCCAGGCTGGAAAGTGTGCTGATAAACACAGATGGTGGGTTTTAAGTTTTGAATACCATCGATATCAGGTTTTTTAAGTTCTTTTATAAATTGCCTGGCATAAGGGGAGAGGCAGTCAAGGTAGCGTCTTTGTCCTTCGCTATAGATGATGTCCTTTGCTATAGAAGATTTTCCCGAACCAGAAACGCCAATTAAGGCTACAATCTTATCGAGAGGAATATTGATATCAATATTTTTTAAATTGTGCTCTCTAGCACCTCTAATTGATAGGGATTTGTCAGCAAGATCTTGCTTCAAATGAGAAATAATGGGGCTGGCCTGGCTTTTCTTTCGGTTAAGATATTCGACTAGGTATTTGGCGGTATATGAGTTAGCCGGTTCAGAAATAAAAGACTCAACACTTCCGGCCTTCAAAAG
>JAAZON010000276.1 GCA_012797725.1 SAR324 cluster bacterium
AAAATAGCTCTTAATAAAGTTCGCCTTGCGGTCGTTGCAGAGGGCGACCCTGGACTATGGGACATAGTACTGCACCTTTTACCAAATCCATACTTCATTGGTGGACTTTTTGTTATAGCACTGGGTGCTTGTTTGTTCTTTACCCTTTTGTATACTACTGACATAAGTCGGGCATTACCAGTCATGGGTGGTATTGGGTATATTATTGTATTTGTATATGGGCATTTTCTTCTGGGCGAAAGCATTAACTCCTACCAAATTGTGGGAGTTTTGCTTCTGACTATTGGAACGTTTTTTCTTACAAAGTAGGGTTACATCAATTACACCTCTTCACTTATTAGTTAAATGTGAAAAAGCTGATTTTTGGTGATGATGGGTTGACGTGCCAAGCGCTGATCCTCTTAAAAGACCGCACTTTCATACCATTTCAAGCCTTACACTTGGCAAGTTTCTTTTTTCTAGATGTTTGAGATATAAAGATTCCGTTCCGGTAGTCAAAAGCCGAGTTGTTCAAGGAAGAAAGAGGGCTGTCAACCGCTTGCGCAGAGCAAGATTGCCAGATCGCTTATAGCATCACTGAAAAGTGCATTCATACAATCGCCAAGAATGCCCTTTAGATAATTATTCCTCATGCGAAAGTATCTTTTTATAAGAGAAATGTTTGCTTCAATTCTTGAACGGACTCGAATAAGCAACCTCTGCAGACTAGAATGGCGCTTAAGCCGTGGATGAAACACTCGATGCCTTAACTCTTCGATCCCATGACCACGATATCCCAGATCTGCTCCAACGCTTGCCCAAAGCCTGGCATCAACTCGCTTTTCAATATCTTTTGGCGTAGCTTCCAGAGTATGACCACCACATGGATTCTCATGAATTGCTTTACATCCTAGCACAAACCCAAGCTTTCTGGTCACTACCACTAACACCTTCACGCCATATTCAAATCGCTTGTGCATCTTGCCCTGAGCTGTCGCCTCTATATGGGGTTCATGAAGCCTGTAGAACTTCGGTGCCAGCCCTTCTGCAAAATTTAATAAACACCGCGAAAGTGTCAAAATATCCCCAAAAATGGCTTTCTTTGCTCATCAACCTTGCGTTCAATATGTCTGATAACTCTTCCAAGCAGCGTCTTAAGCTTCTTTATCTCCCTTCCACCCCTGTTATACTGCAGCGCTGCCGCATATCGATGCGCCATAATCTTTCTGCCCTTTGATACTCTCGTGTATGTCTGGCGAAGTTCTATGTCATGCCCCTTGGCTAGTCCTACCAGATTCCTCATGGCCCGATACAGCAAATTTGTTTCCGAAGGATATGCAATGTTTTTCTCTTGCACAGTAGTGTCTACATATAACTGTTCCAAATAGCTCATCTTCAAAACCCCGAAGGCTTTTGCTACCGCAAATGTTTCGTCCAACAACTCCTCCACCCCGTCTTCTCCTATCCGTTTCCGCCATCTGCTTAATAGACTTTGATGACATGGAAGTGTGTGCCGAAAATATTCCTCTCCACAGAAATACCACCAGTACGGGTAGTCCACCCACCCTGTTACTACTTCAAATCGTTAAAGTCATATAGGTATTTAAGATATCTCACTCCTATCATAAGCCGATCGTTCGCTCCAGGCCGCCCTTGATCCAGACAGTATAGCGCCCTAAACCTCTCTTCAAAACGCTTCCGGTCTATTTCCCTCCCAAGCTTCACAAGCTTGCGGCTCTTGTCCACTAGCGTTTCTAGTCGCGTCTCAAAAAAAGCTCTCCCTGTGGTGTATTTTGGTCTTTCGGTAGCATAAAAATCCGCAAGTTTTCTTGGCTTAATCGCCACATTCCTTGCAGATCGTTTGATTATCTTCTCCTGATTTGCGCAGTATTTTATTTACTTGCGGCCTTTTTCACCGGGAACTCCTTCGTCAAAAATGTTCCTAGTAAGGGTCGCTATGGTTCGACAAACGGTTCAAAATCAGTTACACATCCGAAATGATTTCTAGCTACATCAATTTTTTATCGTCGGTTGCTACGGCATAAACATGTCTATCCCCTACTGCGCCCAAGTGTTTCAAGTTAGGATTATTAAATGTCTTATCTGGTTTGATCGCCAGAATGTGTGTTACCCCCAGCTTCTTCAGAAGAGGAGATGCCGGATTTAATTCAACAACAACAGTATCAAATGCGATATTACGAAAACGAGGTATGGCATCTTCCGAAGCAACAAAATAAATGTGAGCAAAACGATTATATACTGATTCATATTTTCCCTCTGGATCCAGCAATCGCCAAAGTTCCAGATTCGGATGAAAATGAACTCCTGTGTATGAATGAACTCCTATCGCTCGAAAAAAGTCCGAGTGAAGCCTAGACCCATAGGTTACCCATCGGCTCTACTTGTTAGAATTGTTATCAACTTCAATTATAAGCTTAGATAACTTATTATTCCTAATGTAATCGCTTCCCCCAATAACCAGTGGATTAAAGAAGGCAGTGGTCGAGAAATGCAAGATACAGAGTGGAATAAGAAACCATCGTGCAAAATCAGTGCGGGAGAACGCTATGCCACATATACCTGCAAAAATAATACCCAATACTGAGTTCCATAATGGGATGGATGGATATGAGGCTTGAATTTCTCTTAGAACAAAAGAAGCTCCGATAATGGAAAGAGCGGTTAACGCAATCATTTTTGTTTTGCTTGATGAAATATTTACATCACCGAAAAATTTCGCCAGAAGAACTGTTCCAGCCAAACCAATGCCCGGTTTTGACCTATAACCTGGCATGACATACAAGAAGGATGACCTGCTAAACCATTCTGGAATACCAACTACCATGTAATAAACGGCAAAAAACAAATATAGAATGAGCCTCGAATAAATGGGATCAAGCTTTTGAGGCCTTGCCCCTAGGTTCCAAAAAAGGCTCGCTATAATATATGGGAATAGAAATATAAAAGAACTTGTCTCGCACTCATTACCTCCAACACTTTTTGCCGATTCCCCCAGATAGAGAAAAAAGTTATTACTAAAAAGTCTCCAAAATGGATAATCTCCTCCTTTTGC
>JAAZON010000277.1 GCA_012797725.1 SAR324 cluster bacterium
CCACGTCTTTCTTCGTTTTCTCTTCGTGCTTGTACTATACTTTTATGATCAAGTTCATTTGCAACAACAGATGAGTGTGTTGTGAATATAACTTGTGTATCCGACTTTTCGGCATAATCATTCAGCTTTCTAACAAACTCACGCTGGGCTTGTGGATGAAGATTTGTTTCTGGTTCTTCAATCCCAAGAATCGCATTTCTGTATATAAGCTTTGTGTAGTATAGATAGAGGGCTATTATTGTTAGGCTCTGTAAACCCGTCCCGCATTCCTTTAGCTGAAAGCTTGTTATTGGCGAATCTTCTGTTATTCTTAGTGCTATGTTGTCTATTAGAAGACCATAATCAACCTCATTCTTATAATCAATGGTAAACTTGAATTTATGAGTCAAAGGATATAGTTTTTCTAGATCGTTTTCGATATGCTTAAATGCACTCTTTTGAATTAAATCTGTCGCTTCCCGAACAGTGCTGGACAAGTTGTCTCGGTTTTCAGTCTTTCTTTTTAGGTATTCAAAAACGATTTTTTTGAGCAAGGTATTCTCTTCTATCTCTGCTTCTTTAGGGTCTCTAATTGGAGGAATAAGTACAAAGTTGATAGTTTTAAACAAGCCTTCTACTGTATTATTACTACATTTTTCCCATTTATTTTCAAACTTGTATTCGTAAGTTGGTTCGTATTCTGGTGGTTTGCATTTCAATCTCAAAGAAAGAGTATCTTTCACTTTCATCAAACCCCTTACTTCATCTGGAATGTTGGAAAAGGTTAGTTCAATCGTTGATTGAGAATTCTTTGTATAATCGTGAATTCCACGGATAAAATGATCTTTTTCGTAGTGAAAAAAAACATCGAGCGCTTTGAGAATTGCAGATTTTCCTGCATTGTTTTCGCCTACTACTGCTGTTATTCTTCCAACGCATATTTTTGCTTTCTCTATGGATCTGAACTTGAAAATACTTATTTTGGTTAGTTTCATTTAAACCACCTCAAATTTAGATACTGATTCACAAACTATCCAGTAAAGCCACCTCTATTGACATCCTTCTATGTAAAATCAAAAAAACTTGAAAACTGAATTGTTTACTTCAACCTTCTTGTTGTAATATCAACTTATCTTGGTACTTTATCCTTTGACATCGGGGTAGTAATAATTCAAAAGATGCAGAAATCTTTTGTTCTCTCGAAAAACCTTTATCTTGTTCTTAGTTCTCACTATTTCTGCTAGAACATCGAGAAGAGCATTTCGTTCTGATTCGGAAAGTTTCTTATATTCTCTTAACCAGTCTTTTGCTTCTTCCTTGTAGGCATTTCTATGAATAATGTATCTTTCTGGCATTGAAAGAATATTCAAAAACTCCTCATAATTATTGCCAAACGCTGCAGCGAAGAATTCTGGGTTGGGACTAACCATTCCGTGTGTTGCGAGAAGAACACATTGAATCCCCCTAAGATATTTCCATTTCCATTTTGGAGATATATAACGTCTTACCACACTATCTACTGGTGAGTACTTCATTGGAAAACCAGTGACTCTTATGCCTAACTCTTCTGACAATTCTAGATTCACACTCATCCTGTAAAAAAAGTCTTCCGGAGAATCTTCACAATTGAAGAGAAGATAATTCGTGAATTCATAGAACCCATTCTTTGCCAGTCTTATAACGGCCTTCCTGTAATGCTTTTCGACCGCCATCGTGTCGAAAGCAAGCCTAACGGGCTTTAAACAAATTTTCGATAGCAGGCGTGCCTTATCTTCAGTCAAAAGCCTTGCGTCAAGTCCTTGGTTGAAATCAACAGCTCTTTTCCTTCGTTCCCTTTTTGAACCTTTCTCGAATCCCAAATCCTTGATCTCATCAATAATCTTATCGAATTGCTCCCATGCAAGAATGTTATTATCAAGAATGATCAGATCTTGTTTCTCTCCAAAGGTCTTAATGATCTCTTTCACTTGAGAGGAGAGAGATCTGAGTTTCCGAAATTTCGGCTCCAGTTTCGGCACAGCGCAGAAAGTGCACTTTCTGATACATCCGATAGTGGCACGGCAGAAGTAAGCATCGCTAGGAGTATATCTTTTTTCAGTACAGCTCAGAAGATCATAGTCCGGAAGTAGTGTGACTAGATTTGGAGAACCAGGTTCCAACTTATTTGGACAATCAATCTGACCTTCAATAATGGAAAAGTCGCCATTCGCTCTTACATAATGCGGCATCAGAGTTGCACCAATACCCCCTATGAAAATGTCTTTTGAGGATTCAACACTTTTCTGATAATATTTGGCTGTTTCGACCGTTCTTCGCAGTTCATACGTAAATAAGGAAGATATGTA
>JAAZON010000278.1 GCA_012797725.1 SAR324 cluster bacterium
AAGATATGCAAAGTCGAATGGGTTAGCCACAGTTTTGGTTTGGGATATATTAATGAACGAGACAGTCATGCGCGACTGCTGTGCATTGGTAGAGAGTCTGAATAAAGATCTATTTGATGCTATACGTATCTCTGATTTGGGTGCTCTAGAGTGGTTATTGGAAAAAAAATGGCAGATCAAGCTTCACATAAGTTGTGAGACTGGATCTAATAACATAGGCAGCATTAAAAGTTTATGTGATCATGTAAAGAAAAAACGAAAAGAGTTCCCAGAGCGAGTCCTTCTGTCTCTTGAATTACCTGAGATTAAGATATGTGAATATGCCCAAGCTCTTCCAAGTCCATGTGAGTATTTGGGAGCGGGTGGAATAGAAATCTTTTATAGCGCCAGAAGACTACTGTCGTCTTCTTATACGCTTAGAGAAGGGGACAACTACATAGAAGCAATTGTATCGTCGCCAGAAGCTTCCGATAGACCACTAAGGTGTATTGAAACGATTCATGGAACCTTGCTTTATCTCGATAAAGATCAATTTGTTTTAGATCGCACTCATAATCTAGAAACAGCCAGGCTTCACAGCCTTCGAATAGACATGCGGGACCATCCCTGGGAACCTAGTATTGATTTTTATATAGATGGCATATTTCATGGCTTTGAGGATAGAATACCATGGCCGCGTGGATATTGTGCTCCTTTCTTTGAGAGTAATGAGACGACAAAAGAATTCAATAAGCTAAAAGCGTCTCGCATTTATTTGAGCAAAGGAGAAGTTGTAGCAGAAGTTATTGCCTCAGAAAAAGAAAAATTTGTAGCTTATGTTACTAAGGAAAAGATAAATTTGAATGGTGTGTTTTCTCTCATGAATTCCACAGGAAAGGAAATATATCGAGGGCCTCTACGATTTAGAAACAGTGATGGAGCATTTATTGAGAATGCTCCTAAGGGCGCTCTAATTATTTCATCTTGGCTTCCAGGGACTCAAGCTGGTGCTGTGCTTGGTAGGAGCTGAATGCCTGGAACAATGCGTTTCACGCGATATTAGTGCTAGCGTCTGTACCCACCAAAATTTTGTCTGCTTCTCACCAATTTCAAGCAGATACTGTAGGCATCAGCAGAATCCGGTGAGACAAGCTCTGCAGTTGCTTTGCCGCCTTTAAGAAATGGAGTTATAACAGCACGATGGAAGGAATGACCGCTTACATCAACCAAATCACGGCGTGTTAATTCAACTTGTCGTACGATCTTGGAGCCATTCCAATAGACTAAACGCAGCTCTTCGCCATAGCCATAAGCCAGCTTTGCCATTAGCAAAAGAGCTTCGCCCGGGAAGACACCACCATCTGAGGTAGGCTTCAAGATTGCCGCTTTGTCACCTTGATGCTTACTAAATTTAAGTCCGACACTTAAAGTTGTGCCTCGTTTAAGATCCGATTCTCTCATTTGGCTCAAATCAAACTCAGCCTTTACGATATATTTAAATCTAGAATCGCAAGTATTTTTCTGGATTGTTCCTATTCCATATACATCTTTACTAATTGGCGGAAGTGAGGGTCCATCATAAATAAAGGAACAATCCATAGGGCTTGCTTCGCCATCCATCATAATTGCACAGAATTCTTCCCTCGAAGTAAATTGCATCCACTCGGAGAAATATTTCATTTGAACTTCGATTTCAGTTTCTGTCAGGCAGCCACAATACGGATCTCTTGTTTCATCTACGGTTGGATCTTCGGGATCGTAAGATCTGGCAACAACCTTGAAGGAATCTCTGTAGTTGTCTCCGATTTTGACCGGTAAGTTAATCCAGCCCAGGGAGTTCTTTGCAGCAATATCAAGAGGCATTCTGAATGGAATGGCTTTATATGAAAGCCTCCCAACTGTTGAAAAGCCTGACGTTAGATTCAATTCGAAACGATCGGTGGTGTTTCCGGAGTAGCTCGTATAAAATACGAGTTTTTTCAAATTGGCATCAGCTTCACTAAGTGTTATGGAGGTTAAATTTCCTCTTTGGTTTAGCTTTATGAATCTAGTCTCTTCACAAATGGCTATATTTGTCGTGAAAATAAAGGATAAAAACAGGCAGAATCCAATACTAATAACCTCTTTAGATAGCTTTATTAAGGCACTCATCCCCGAAACTCCTCTACGAATATGGATATACTAGATCGTAGCTTAATCAGCAGAAGAGGGGCCTTTGCTTCAGTAAAAGACTAGCTTAGTCGAGAATTTTCGCAGGCCATGCCAATGTTTTTATGGTTGTTTGAACAATTTAATGCGCGGCGAACTTGGAACAAAGTGACGCCTATCATTTTCCACCACTATAGCACCATCCCCCCAATTATTGGGCACATCAGGGTCGTTATAGTGATAGCGTCCTTCATACTCAGGGTTATAAACTTTGCTTGTAATGTAGAATAAATGGGCGGAATCACTAAGGACGCGACAGCCATGAAGTACCCCTGGGGGAATACATACACACAATTCACAGGTATCTTCGTCGTAAATTGAATGTTCTCCCATTTTAAATAGAAGCTTTCTTCTATATGTTGGACTTTCTTGACGAAAATCAATCAAACAGGTAGCAATTTGCCCGATTGGCACGTACCACCAATCGTGCTGTAAGTGGTGGTAATGCCAAGCCTTTACTACGTCTTTTTGCATGAAGCTATGGCTCCATTGTGCGAAATAACCTCCAGAAAAAAGAGGCTCAGTTTCTCTGAAAATCTCTCTAAAAAAGCCCCGTTCATCCCCGTGACTTTTTAAG